>NZ_BAAHAP010000030.1:0-65932 GCF_054777495.1 Echinicola sediminis
CAGCTACATCGGTGGCTACCAGTACCCGGATGTCCCCCGACTTAAACTTGTTTAACATATTGACCCGGTAATTTTGCGACTTATCACCGTGAATCTGTCCTGCAGTGATCCCTCCCCTGTTCAGCTTTTTAGCCAGTCTGTCGGCCAACCTTTTGGTTTCTGTAAAGAGAATTACCTTTTCAGGATTCAGTCGCTGAAACAGGTCATTCAACATCCCAAACTTGTCCGCACCTTCAGGGACATCAACCGTCTCTTGTTCTATGTGCGTATGAGTCCTTGACTCAGGGCTGATCTCAATTTCTATCGGGTCTTTGACAAGTGAGGCGACCAATTGCTTTTGAGAAGGGGAAACGGTGGCAGAAAACAACATGGTCTGTTCCCTGGATCCGATGAGCTGTACGATTTTTTTAATGTCCTTGACAAATCCCATGTCCAACATCTTGTCAAACTCATCGAGTACCAGCGTATTCATAGCCCGAAGATTAAGTGAATTCGATCCTGCCAGATCCAGTAATCTTCCAGGAGTTCCAATATGCAAATGAATTCTTCTCAACAGGTTTTTTCGGTCCGTGTTTAAACTGGTCCCCCCAATAAAACTGGCCGAACGAAGCGGCATATTTTTGGTCAGCATTTCAAATTCCTCCGCTATCTGAAGCGCCAACTCTCTGGTCGGTGCCACCACCAATGCCGAAAAGTTGTCCACATCCTTCAGTGCCTTTTCTATTATCGGAATTAGAAATGCCGCCGTTTTACCGGATCCTGTACTGGATAAAGCAACCATATCCCTGCCTTCCAGCAGGTAAGAAATGGATTCTTCTTGGATTTTGGTGAGGGTTTCAAATCCCTTGTGCTTAATATTTGCCAACAACTGGGCATTAAGCGGAAATGCAGTAAAATAAGTTTCGGTCTGAAAACCTTGTTGAACCTTTACCTGTGCCTTGCAGGTCAGATCAGCCGGGTTAAGGCTGGAGACCCGTTTTTGCTTTCCTGATCTGGATGAGTTATTGGTAGTACCTGCCTGTTTGGGGGTACTTTTATTTTTATTTCGATAGTTCATAAATGATGATTAAATCCTCCCGCTTCTGTCGTATCCCCTTTGCTGTTCCCCAGCCATCGCAGCATGGTGAAATGAGACTTTAAGGCATCCAAAAACGATACTTTTGAATAGTATGGCAGCTGATATTCCGCTGCGGTTGCCCTGACTATGGGGGCTATTTTTCGATAGTGCACATGACAAATATCAGGGAATAAATGATGCTCGATCTGGTAATTCAGTCCCCCTATAAGCCATGAAAACACTTTATTTTTCTCCGAATAATTGCAGGTGGTCAGCAATTGGTGGATTATCCTTTCCCCTGCTACCTGCCCATCCTTATCCATTTGGGGAAAAGACACTTCCGGCATGATATGGGCAGTCTGAAATACCAAGGAAATGCTTAAGCCGGTAACAAAGTGAAGCATGAAGAAAGCCAGCAAAATTTCCCCTATTCCAAAGGGAGAAAATATCAAAGGCAACACAAGAATGAAAATATAGTATAGCAATTTCCACCCCACCATTTTCAATAGGGTATTGCGGTAAATGTTCTTCCCTTTGAGCAGGCCCATTTTGTAATACCTGTTAAGCCTGATGAAATCCTTGGACGTAACCCAGGATAAAGTGGACAGGCCATAAAAGAACCAGGTATACCAGTGCTGATAAGCATGTAGGCGGTTTTTCTTTGCATGTGGGGAAAACCGAAGAAAAAACGGAACATTGAGATCGTCATCCCCTTCCTCAATGTTTGTAAAAGAATGGTGGAGCACATTGTGCTGGATCTTCCATACCGTTGCATTTGCCCCTACCATATTAAGGGTATAGCCCAGCAACTTGTTTATTTTTTGGTTTTTGGAATAAGTACCATGTATGGCATCGTGCATGATCCCCATTCCTATTCCAGCCATGCCAAAACCACTTAATACATAACACAGCAACAACTGCCAGGTTTCGTGGACCGATCCCAAGATCACCAATAAGACCGGGATAAAATAAAGCCCGAACATAAAAAAGGATTTGAGGACCATTTCCAGATTGCCGTGCCTGGATTTTTCAGCTGTACCAAAGTGAGTATTAATTCTCTTGCGAAGGGTAATGGAGAAATCAGATAGAACTGATTCCGAAAATCTTATGGTTTTGATATAAAGTGTATTTAGGTAATAAGAATGAAACTTCAGCTTTCCTGTAAAATATGATCTGCAGATCTTATCCATCCATTGGGCCGGTTTACCAGCCATGGATCAAAAGTAGAAAGAAAGAATTATAGCCGATTGAAGGAGAAAACTCTTGAAATGCTACTCAGGCAGTTATATTGCCAATAATAACTAATGAGGCAAAAATCTAAGTTATTAGCTAGTATTTCTCCTCTGTTGCAACAAAGGTAGTAAAAGATATTGAATCACAAGCTTTTACCTTTAAAAAGAATTCCATCTTCCCTAAAAGCTTTATAGGTAGAACCTTCCGCAACTACGGAACTCCCTAAAACCGCAAATGTAATTCCTCTGACTTTATCAATATGTGATTCATGTAATTTAAAAATCGTTATTTGTAATATAAACTCTAGGATTAATTCTAAACTTTAGAAAAAAACATGAGCAAAGATTTCGTACAAAACAGCTATAACCCTGGAGACATCGTTTATGCAAAGGTCAACCCCAACGTAAAGTTGGTAATTAGAAGATATATTGATCGAATATATTACTGTAAAGTACATGAATTTCCAGAAAATAAAGACTTGGTTTATTTCGAGAGGGAGCTCATTCCTGACCCGTTTCTGATAGCAAAAAATAACAAGAGCCGCTCTAGCCCCACATAACTGCCCTAATTACCAGGGCATAATTGTAACTTTAAAAAAGCAGCAAAATAACCTATTGCGATCCTAATTGAATATTATTCAAACATATCGAAAATCCCTTGTTGGTGCACCGACAAAATTGATTTAAACCTTTCTGAATCTAACTTATACAAACAGTAGCGAATTTTAGTGTAAGGATTCAAACGTTGATTTATTTTTTCTTCAATTAAATTAACATAGGACAAGTTTTCCTGTAAGGCTTCATTGAAAGCTCCTTCAGTAAAATCACTTTTCAACAACAGAATTTCCTGGACAAAACCATCAACCTTATATTCCACAAAATCATAATTAGGAAAGTACTTTAGCGCTACGAATAAGAACCTGAATACATCCAGTGTTTTGAGTGTTTCGATCTGCCCTCCCCTCTTTAGCCTTTTATTTATTTTATGTTCTTCCTGTAATATTCCTTTTTGAATATTTGAAAATTCCTCATCTGCTATTTCAAAAAGGGCTGAAAGTCTATTAATTCTTCTTTTTAAGGTCTGAGGTATACTCTTTTTATATTTTATTTTGTGATCCAAAATACTCCACGCATCCTGAATGACCGTTCGAACCTGAAGTTCTATTTGTAAGTCCCTATACTTGTCAGCCTCATCAATTCCTTTAAGACCATGCTTTAGGACTAACTGCAAGTGCAAACTTTTGTACCCAAATTTGTCCTCCGTCTTTTCCAATTGGCTTGATTTATCCGTTATTTCTAACTCTTTGAAATACTTTCTAAGACTGCGTCTTATTTCATATACCTCTTCAGCATAAAAACAAACGGCCCGAATACCAATCAAATCGGTAAGGTAATTACTGATGATCAAGTCACTACCCGTCGAAACAATAAAGGGTAAATACTTTCTATTAAATTTACTTATGCATTCCTCGTAACTTTTTGTCCTACCTTTTACCATTTCCACTTTGGGGATGGCACCTATTAGTTTACAAAAGAACGCTACAGATGCATCGTGATACTGCAATTGAGCATCATACCAAATTTTGAATTCCTGTATTCTCTTATCGATCTCGTTCATTGGAGCACATATGCAAAGATAGTTTTCAACGTTAAATCACAATCCATGATCAAACGCACAAAACATTACCATCACCAAGGTAGGTAAATTTATTGTAAAGCTTTAGGTCCTAAAAATCCTTCTTTAACCCGGAATTATTCATTATCGATCGTCGTAGCCTGTCCCGACTACTGTCGGGAAGGGCTGAAAATGAAAGAAAATCAGGCTGTTTGGAGACTGAGGCATAGCACCGCTATGGTGAACCTGTCTAGCCGGCAGGCAGAGTCGAAAACAGCAGCAAAGCGACTGATTTTATCCGCGGCGGATCAGTCCATAATAGATATGCTAATGAATATTTCGGGTTTAATTGATCCACCTGGTACAAACCAATTAAATTCCACTATTCTGGAACGGTTGACAATTTCGATGTAGTGACATATTGATATACTACATCATTTGGATCATCTGAAATGGCATAGTTTAACCAACCAATATTTGAAATACCATTGGTTTGCATCGCCAATTGAAGATTGAAAGTATATTCTTCCATCCTAAACAGTCGAATTATTTTATCTTCATTATAAGCATCTTCCAATCGATTATCCAAACCATCCAGATCATTATAATAGTCCCTCCAATCCAATGATTGGTACTTCCTGTTTTGACGGTATTTTCTGAGCGCTTTGGCGGCTTCACTGTGGTCAAAATTGATATCACTGTTCGGTTCCAGATAAACGACATATTTTCCAATTAGATCCTCCAGGGCTGTTCTTCTGTCCACTCCATTTGGCCTGGCACTGGAGCCAATGTAGACAACATTTTCAGGTCCTAAAGTATTTTCGACTTGGTCCAGCATTGCCTGCCAAAGTCCATTGTTCAACCATACTTCATATTCCTTTAGCTCCAGCATTAAAAATACAGGATAATCCATTGGGTTTTTGTCCTTTATGAGTCCTAACCAATCTATCAAATGGTTGGTTAGGGGATTCGGGTTCGCAAAATCCATCCCAACTGTACCCTTACTGACCTCTCCGTCTGGATAATGATGGCCTAGGACAAACTCATAATTAAACCTGTCTACAGAAACCTGACCATTGTCAGCACGATAATTGACCAAATGGGATTTATTCCCATAATTAAAGGAGGTGAGTACCCTACCCCTAGGCACCCAATTTTTCTTATAAACAAAATAAAGTGAAGCTTCTTTAAACCCATTGATAGAAAACTGACCAATATCCTTTCTATAATTGACCAAGTACGAATCACCATCGATCGAAAGGGTACTGAGTTCCCTTGGATGTGCAGCCCAGCTCGTGGTATATACATGCGTAAGCCCATTGCCCGTGAATTTGTCAATGGAAACTTTCCCATTATCTGCTCTATAGTTCACCAGATAGGCTTGTCCATCATGATGGAGTGTAGTCAATACCCTAGCCTTTGCCTCCCAATTTCCCTGAAATATAGTGGTCAATCCAGTTCCTGTAAACATGTTAATGCTAATTTGTCCGTTATCGTGTCTATAATTGACAAGATATGCGTTCCCACCATGTGTCAGTGTGGCAAATGCCCTTTCTTTGGAGGCCCAATTGCTTTGGTAAACATTAATCAGGCCATTCCCTGTGAATCTATCAATTGAAACCTGACCATTATCAGCACGATAATTGATCAAATAGGCTTTTCCACCATACTCCAATGCAGTCAATTGTCTGTCATTTTGGGCCCAATTACTTCGGTATACATTTTCTATTCCATTCCCTGTAAACCTGTCAATGGAAATCTGGCCATCATCAGGTCTATAATTTACGATATAGCTGTTTCCAGCATACTCAAAAGCGGCCATCTCCCTATTCTCTTCCTCCCAATTGGTAGAAAAGGCAATATTGGAGTTCAGAGGCCATAAGTCCAGTTCAAAGAAACGCATTCCTGCATTCAATTGGGATGAAATACTTCCCCGGTCTCCTCCCGAATATGAATTATGCGTACCCCTAAAACAAAGTTCTCCAAATTTTTTTCCCGAATCATTAATGGAGATCGCATGGATAGGTTCAACCTGTTCGACAGAACCATTCGGACCTGTAAATTCCATACTACAGGAAGAAGCCCATCCTACACTTATTATTATCAATATGTTCAGTATTTTCATTTTATTATACATTGAATTCCATGTGCTATTATTAGCACGATCATTTTAAATCTTCCACCCAATCCAAAAACAACTGTCTCCAATTTCCGTGTCGACCATTTTTTAGGCCCAAAGCAAACCCGTGTCCACCTATGGGGTAGATATGCATTTCTGTCTCTACCTTATGCTGCAAGAGCATTTGGTAAAGCTGAAGACTATTTTCAATGGAAACTACCTTGTCGTCTCCACTGTGCAGGATAAATGTTGGCGGGGTTTCCGGGTTTACCTGCAACTCATTGGAATAATGCTTCACCAACTCTACAGATGGTTCCTGTCCTAATAGCCTTTCCCGAGATCCATTGTGTGTAAAATCACTTTTCATGGTCACTACCGGATAGATCAAAACCATAAAATCAGGTCTGTTTTCCTCCTCAGAGTGCGTTCCCAAAGTGCACGCCAAATGGCCTCCCGCAGAAAAACCCATCACCCCGATCTTATCACCCATAATTCCCCAATCGCTCGCCTTGGCGCGTAGGATTTCCATCCCTCTTTTCGCATCCATCAGCGGTGAAAGATGGGGTATCAGATTGGAATCATCTTCGGGCAATCGATACTTTAATACCGCTGCGGCAATTCCTTGACCATTGAGCCATTTGGCTATATCCGTTCCCTCCTTATCATAGGCCAGAGAACCATACCCTCCTCCCGGACAGATCATTAGCATCGTACCAGTATTAATTGTACTTGAGGGAAGAAACACTTCAAGCGAAGGTTCTGTGACCTTGGAAATAACCCTTGCAGTAGGTTTGTTTATCTGCTCTATTAGTCCGCTGGCCGGTTTACTGTTCGGTATGCTTCCCTCCCATAACGGAATTACCTGGGCTTTGAGAGGAAACATACCTAAACCAATAAATAAAAACATCACTAAGAGTTTACTCATCATTTGTTTCGGCAGGATTAAGTTTTTTAATGGCTACTCTAGCTCAATCGCATCCTGAAACCTGATCCAGGCTATTTTTAACTTCCTGCTCTTTGGCATACTCCAAAAACAATCCTTCATAAGGTCTGTCGGAAACAGCAAACATCACATCTGAACACCGGATATTGTCATATTGCCCATCCCCCAAAGAACTTTCCATATGGAAAATCCGGGTAATATAACTTCCGTCCCGACTATTGATGTAGGCACCTATGTCATTACCGTAATTGCCTGGTTTCCTCCAATCAGGGGATACGAGTTTATTGTTGGTCCTGTACCTCCTGAGCTGCAAAAAATTTCCCTGCAAAACTCCCTCTACCGTTCCAAACGGCTGGAAGTTATTGGTATATTCCCTTTTGGTAATATTGTTGTTAGGTTGTATGTAAAGGACCACTTTACCCAAAAGCCCTCCATCCTTCGAACCGTTTTCATCGAAATAAAAAGGTGTTCTACCGTCCACAATCATATCCTTATCCACCAAAGGCTCATTGAAGAATCCTTCTGAACTATGAAACCTCAACCGATCCCCTAAACTGTCCTGAAACATTTCTATAATCCTTATCCATTTTGCGTCAGCAAGCCACTGCTCATAATTCTTGAGCTCCGTCATAACAAAAAGCGGTTCATGATCGGGGTTTGCATCGCTCCATTTGCGCAAATACATGATCCAGTCCTTCAATAAAATGGATTGAGGGTTATCCACCGTTAAATCCACTTCATCCCCTGGTGCATCATGTCCAAGCACAAGGCTGCCTATGACAATGGAGGTTAATTGTAGGGTCTTCCCATCCTGTAGTAGCATACGGTACCCGTCTTTTGAGGGAAAAACCGATACTTTTGCACCGGTCAAAAGAGCTACTTCATTGGTATATTCATGAACCAATACAGGGATCCCCTCATCTATTATCAGCTGTGCTCCAATCACCTCACCGTTGGCTGCATAAGAATTGATATAAAACTTACCCTGTGAATATACAGCTCTTACCTGTCCCATTAAAAGGTCGGAAGCACACATTCGGTAATCTTTCACCGACCAGTTGTCTCCACCGGTAAGTAAATTTCCCACCTTGAAGTTGGTTACGGTTTTTAAATTGTGCCGAAAGAGGTATAGTTCATCATTCTGCTCAAACGCCACTACATTTTCCTCATAGGGAATTCCTTCCAATGAATACAATGACTGGCCAAGGTTCACAGCACCGTCCTCAATGTTGATCAACCTTATGATAAAAGTTCCGGCATTCCTATTGCGGAATGCAACAAAACTGCTTCCCTGAAATTCAAAAGTAGATATTTCCGATTGTGTGTTACCTGTATCAATCCTTCCCAATACATCCATCGTATCTCCGTTAAAACCATGGATGGTCAGGCTTCCTGCTGTGCGGCCATATTCCAATATATAACATACAGTCCCCTGCGCTAGGACATTGAATTCACGGTCTTCTTTCCCGAATGTCCTGATATCCTTTCTGAATATCAATTTTCCTTCCCCGTCTTCAAGTTTATGGACATTTACGTTACCTCTAGCCTTTAAATAGCTCAGCAAATAACTATCACCCAGGTAATCGAATGCTGTAAACGTTTCTGACTCTTCCGGCCATGTGGTCATCAGATCAGTTTCGGTATAAAATGAAAATAGATCAAACTCAAAGAACCTTAGGCCTTTTTCCAATTGTGTTGCGATCCCTTCACGTTTCATTCCCCCAAGATTTCCAGAATAGGAATTATGTGTCCCCTTAAAGAAGAACTTTCGGTACGTGGCCGTAGCAGAATCCAATCCCATTGGCTCAGATGGGGAGATTACTGGTTGTGGGCCCGTCGTGGCCCCGTCAATGTCCGATGAACATCCATAAATCAGGAAGAGCGCAATTAAGACGGTCAAAAACCAACTATATTTCTCCATTGGTGTAGATAAGATAGGTGGGCAGACACCTTTGCGGGGGCCTGCCCATGAATTAATCATGATCAATTGCTCCTGTTGCAGAACTGGTTATTATCCGTCCTATCGGCGGTAAAGAGAGGCTTGTAATTATCCTCCCATTGGGGAGCATCCGTATCAAAGTCGTAATTACACTTCACATTACTGACGTCCCAGCTGGACAGATCCTGGTTAAAGGACTTGTTCTCCTTGAACAGGTTTTGCATGTTTACAACATTACTGACATCCCAACCAGAAATATCCTGATTGAATGCACACCCCTCTCCTCCAAACATAGTCTCCATATTGTCCAAACCACTGACATTCCAATTATTGATGGATGGGTTGTTGAACCCACTGTCCTTGAACATATCCCACATGCTTTCCACCTTACTCACATCCCAGGCACTCAAGTCACCATTATAGTCCGAACCCCTGAACATTTCCCTCATGGTTACTACTTTTCCCAACTTATCTCCCCACCCGGACAGGTCCTGTTCAAAAGCATCATTGTCTCTGAAAGTAGACTTGAAATTGGTCACGTTGGATACATCCCATTCACCAATGGGTTGGTCAAACGGACAGTTTCGAAACATATTTTGCATAATGGTAGCTTTACTGACATCCCAATTACTGATATCCTGGTCAAAGGCAGAGGAAGTAAACATGGTGGCAAAGGACCTAACATTGCCCACCTCCCATTGGTCCAGCGGCTGGTTGAAATTGGTGGCCTGATGGAACATATCCTGCATCGTGGTCACCCCGCTTACATCCCAATGGTTGATATTACTGTTAAAGGAAGTGGCTTCACGGAACATGGCAAAAAGGTCGGTGGTGCCTGTAAGGTCGGGGGCATCACTTGCAGTCACCTGGAGGTTGGAACACCTAAAAAAATAGGCCTGCTCATTTCCCAACCTTAGTTGTCCCCAGCTGGTAATGTCCAATATATTATCTGCACTTATATCAGTAAGTTTGAAATTGAACCCTTCAATGGTCCCCCAAACGGTAACAGTATAATCCCCTGCCTGGGAGTAGGTGTGGGTAGCAGAGGCCAGATCATAACCTGCCACTATGCTTTCGTTGCCATCACCCCAGAACACCTTGAAATTATAGGTTCCGTTTTCTGTAATCGGAAGTGTAATACTTTCATTGTCTCCTACCCTCCATACAGAAACGAACTCCTTTTCGGAATCGAAAGGCTTTAGTACCTTTAGGTCCACCATATATTCTTCCTCCAGCCCAAAGCCCCTTAATAATAGGGGAGACAATCCAGTATCAAAACTTTCACCTGAAGCAGGAACACTGGATATCCCCTCATCCAAGGTGATGGTAAGCACGATTTTTTCCGCATCACAATCCGATGGTAAAGATGCCGTTATACTTCTTTCAGGGTTGTTGACCGATACTGGAATGTCCGCTTCTATACAGGGGTTCTTTTTTGCCTCAATTACTATAGAGCGAACATATACATCCCTTTCATCAAGGAAATAATCATTACTGTCTACATCACAGGAACCGATCAAAATCCCTATGGAAATGGCCATCATTATATATACAAATATACGTGTCATTAGAATGTCATTTTTTTTGTTAATACCCGGGGTTCTGATCCATTTCGGTAATATCCACTTCAGCTTGGGGCAATGGTGACAAAAGTCGGTAAGATTCAACGGTTATGTTCCTTTCTTCCTGTTGAAAAAAGCCATTCATGGTCTCTATGGCTGTTCCTGTTCTCAAGAGGTCAAACCATCTGTGACCTTCTCCTACCAATTCCAGCCTTCTTTCCGAAGCAATGGCATTCCTAAGGCCTGTTTGCTCTGTTTCGGCAGTCTTTTCAAGTCCGGCCCTTTCCCTTACCAAATCCAGATAGGTTCTTGCCAATGCTGTATTGTTATTCTCATTGAGGCATTCGGCATACAACAACAACACATCTGCATACCGTATCACATAATGATTATCACCTCCGTCATTTACATTACTACTGGGTGATGGGGTCCACTTATTGATGTAGTATATATTGTTCGACTCATTGATAAGTTCTTTCCGAAGGTCTCCTGCCTCATATTGCCTATATAGTGAAGCTTCCAAGGCCATCGCACCTCTGCCCCCTTGGTCGTCAGGCTGGGTAAAGAAATAATAGAACCTGCTCCCCTCACTTCCTCCGTTAAGTCCTGAAGTGTAATGTATGCTGAACACATCCTCACTATTTCCTTCGTTTTCGACCCCGAACAACTGATTCATTGGTACCAAGGAGTATTTCCCTGAACCCGTCACGATTTCTAGCTGTTCCTGGGCAGATTGAAAGTCCCCTCGCTTCATATAATGCTTGGCAAGAATCACTCTTGCGGCATGTTCATCGACCCTACCTGCACTATTGTTCACCGGCAACAATTCGATAGCTTCCAATAGGTCTGACTCTATCTGACTGTATACCGCTTCCACTGGAGTCCTCGTATCATTAAATGCGTAAGAGGGGTCATCAATGACGGTAACCAACGGTACCGCCCCATAAATAGAGGTGAGATTATCATACAAAAAGGCCCTAATAAACTTCATCTCCCCAATCCTGATATTTTTCAATGACTCACTATCATAGGGGACCCCATCGATGACATTCAGGACCGTATTGGCATACAGGATGGCCTCATAGGCATTTTCCCAAATACCGTTTACAAAACCTGTGGTACTCGTCCAGGTAAAATCTTCGAGGGAGCTCACCCCCGAATTCGAATTTGGGGCCTGTACATAGGCATTGTCAGAAGGAATTTCGCCCCATAGTATCAAATAGTAGTCATAAAGGGCCTGAAGTTCACTGTAGGCTGCTGTAATGGTCGATTCGACATTTTCTTGAGTGGTATAGTAGTTATCTGCCAATATCCCGGTCTCAGGGAACTGGTCCAATTCTCCTGCACACGCTGTGCATAACCACATAGCGGATGTAAATGAAAGTATTTTGTTCAAATTCATGATGTCCTTTTTAGAATGTAAGATTAATGCCGGCTGAAACTAATCTTGGTACGGAAGTCGTCCCTTGAATATGTCCACTGTTCAGTGGGTTACCGGTATCCCCTCCATCGGGGTTCATCCCCCTGTAGTTTGTCCAGGTATAAAGGTTATTGGCAGCGGCATATACACGCATTTTCTTCATGTGGAGCTTTTTTAAAACCTGTTCGGGGAGATTGTATCCTACTTGTATGCTTCTAATCCTTAGGTAATCGGCATCCAGAACATTATAGTTGGTAGGGTTCCTGCTGGCTATCCTGGTCACCGTGTTGCCATAAGCATCCGGAGGAGCCAGGTAACCGTCAGGATTACGTACCGGATCCCAATAGTTATTGAAGTAATGATAATTGGTATTGGTAAAAGCTTCTCCATATTCCAGGTACCTGGAAGTATTCTCATCAATGGCCACCCTCCCCAACGTTCCGTTAAAATTGATTGCGAAATCAACCGCTTTATACACCAGGTTTAAGCCAAAACCGTAAGTTACTTCAGGTTTATAATCCCCCAAAAGCACCCTGTCATCTGCATCGATAATATCATTGCCATCGGTATCCTGAAAAATGTAATCTCCCACCTCAGCTGAAAGCGTGGTATGTTTCCTGCTAAGGTACTCTTGAACTTCTTCCTCGGATTTAAGGATTCCTACAATTTTATACCCATAGAGGTTTGCAAGGGATTCCCCCACCCTGGTAATGAACCTTTGATTACCACTCTCGTATATTTCCTGCACCCCTCCAAGGGACAGGACCTCATTTTCATTGGTGGTCAAATTTGCGTTAAAACCCAGGTCAAGCTTGCCAAAATTGAACCCAGCACCATTTAACTCAAACTCCCAGCCCCTGTTCTGCATCTCCCCAATATTTTGTAAGGAGCTGTCAAAGCCAGTATGGTTCGGCACTGGCCTGTCCAAAAGCAGGTCTGAAATATTGGCGATATAATAATCTACCCCTAACCAAACCCTATCAAAAAAACCGAGGTCAAGTCCAAAATTATTGGAAGTATTAGTTTCCCATGTAAGGGAATAGGATGGGGAACTTATTGGCCCTGCCCCTGCAGAAAGCAAACCATCATAGGGATAATTTTTTCCTGTACCGATTCCTGCAAAATGAGAATAGTTGCCGATCTGGTTGTTGCCGGTCTGTCCCCAGCTATAGCGTAATTTGGAATAGGTAAGAAAATCGTTTTGGGGAAAGAATGATTCTTTACTGAGCACCCATCCTGCTGAAAATGAACCAAATGTACCATACCGTGTATCCGGCCCAAACCTTGAGGAACCATCACGCCGGATGGAGCCTGTCAAAAAATAACGGTCATGATAATTGTACAATAACCTGCCAAAATAAGACAACTGTGTCCAGCTGCTTCTTGAAGCACTGCCCGTCTGCCTCGTTGAACCATCAATATTATCGATGATGTCATTTGGAAAATCATACCCATTAACCCTTAGGGAACTGGCATTGCTTTTTTGAAAACTTTGCCCCAGCAAAGCTTCAAAGGAATGTTCTCTTGTACCAAAGTTATATTTGGCTGTATTTTCTATCAGAATATCGCCGTTTTCGTTCCTTTGTTCCCAACCTTGTAGCGGATTCCGCTCACTGATCAGTTCCCTATACGCACCCATCAGCATCGGGGCATACTGATCGGTGAAATTATAGTCCCACAAAAAGCCCAGAGAGGTCTTTAAAACCAAGTGATCAATAGGTTCTGCACTTAGATAAGTATTCCCAAATGTCCTAAACTGTCTCCTGTCATATTTGGACAGTTCTGCCATGGCTACTGGGTTTTCTTGCATATTGGCATTATAAGGTCTATTTGCTCGAATCTGAGCTTCTACATTATATCCTGTGGGGTTGTTCTCATCGAAAGCTGAGAAAAAGGGATACATATAGACCATAGCCCGACCGGCCGGATCGACAGGAAACCTGTATTGGTTGCTGCCATTAGTAAGTCCACGTTCGGCGTACATACCGTTCAAGTTCAATCCAAATTTTACTTGCTTGCTGATATTGGTGTTCAGCTTAATATTTGTCGTATAGCGTTGTTGATCTGCAGTGATTACAATTCCCTCCTCATCGGTAAATCCCACCGAAACCAGGTAATCGGTAGCATCAGTTGCGCCAGAGATACTCACATGGTGATTCTGAACCAGTCCCGACCTATAAACGGCATCCTCCCAATCAAAATCGGTCAGTCCAGGTTGATTGTTTAGGTAGGGAACCGTATAGTCCAAGATCAGTTCCCTGACATTGGCACCATTGGCTATACGTTCTTCTTCACTATCATCGAGACTTGCGTTTGGGTGATTCTTCAGGTAAGCGTTGTTTCGTCCGTCCCTGAAAAAAACCGCTGCATCATAGGCATTTAAAAGATCATAAGTTCCCGTACGCTCTTGTACCCCTACTACAGAATGGAGTTTAATGGTGGGCTTTTTCGATTTTGTTCCATTCTTGGTAGTAATCATGATGAGACCATTGGCCGCTCGGGACCCATAGATAGCCGACGATGCAGCATCCTTGATCACATCAATACTAGCAATATCATTAGGGTTCAATACATTCATAGAACTTCCTTCTGCCAAGGGAAATCCATCCACCACGATAAGGGGATTGGCATTTCTGGTAATTGATCCAGCGCCTCTAATGGTTATGGTGTTTCCGTCCCCTGGGTTTCTGGCATTAGTCAGGATATTGACCCCTGCCAATTTTCCTACCATTGCCTGGTCAATATTGGCATTGGGGTATTCCTGAATGTCCTCTGCATCCATACTGGCCACTGCACCAGATATTTTATCTTTTGATGCCGTACCATAGCCGATAACCACCACTTCCTCCATTTGATGGTTATCCAATTGCAATCTTATTTCTAGTGAAGTTCGGCCCTCCACTGCTACTATTTGTGTCTTATAACCAATATAAGACACCAACAATATAGCGTCGGATTGAACATTGATTTCAAAATTGCCCTCAAGGTCAGTAGTAGTTCCGCCATTTTCACCTTGCTGAATTATCAGCGCGCCTGGCAGGGGAACCCCAATCTCATCAAGGACTTTCCCCTTGACATGGATTTGTTCCTGTACCCCTGCCGTCTCGGTTTCAAGGACTATTTTTGATATGCTAATCGAGCTGCCGATCCTACTGAGCCGAACCTGTTTTTTTAGGGAAAGATCATACAAGAGGTCGTAGAGTGACCCATAATCCCTATCTACTGTAAACTCCCCTTCAAGGTCAAGGTCTTCCTCATAGTAGGTGAAATGAAAACCGGTCTGGTCCTCAATATCTTTCAGGATATCACCAATGGAGTAGGAACCTTTATGCAGTAATATACTCGTCGATTCCAAAGACTGCGCGCTGGCTCCTCTTGCCAGGACCCCTTGAAACCCGATCAACAATAAAATACATAAGGCAGAAAATCTCATTAGAAGCTTTCTAAGATTGTATCGATTTTTTTTCATAATTTTAGGTTGAATTTGATCATTACGGTAGTATTCGAAATGTATTTGCGGTACATGTTCGGTAATTCACGAAAGTTGAATTCGGGGGAGGCGTTGGAGCGCCTCCCTTTTCATTTTTTTTTAATCCATATAGTTAGTTTTTGGGGTTGATAATAAGAATATGGCCGTCATCCTGATATTTATATTCCAGGTTTCCTGCTCTGGTAATTGAAAACAAAATCGTATTAAGGCTTTGGTTCCTGTAATTTCCGGTAACCTTTCTATTGCCGATCCAATCCTCTTCAAAAGTGACCTGTTTGTGAAATCGCCTTTCCAAAATAGCAGCCACACGACTCAGAGGTGTCTGTTTAAATTCAAACCCATTGGACATCCAGGCAAGTTCAAGTTGCTTGTCGACTTTGTAGATTTTAAAAAAGTTGCCATCGGTCTGATGAACCACCTTTTCCATGGGACTCAACAATACCTGCTCGTATTCATTTTCCACTTGGATACTGCCTTCCAACAATGCCACTTCAATGCTCTCCTTCCTCTCTCTGATATTGAAGTGGGTACCCAAAACTTTTGTACTAATATTGCCGGAGGTCACCATAAATGGCCTGTTTTTATCCTTGGCTATTTCAAAATATGCTTCACCTTTCAGGTTGACCTTTCTGGAATTACCCGATGTGAACCTTTTGGGCACCAAAAGTTCACTATTTCTGTTTAGCCAAATTATTGACCCATCTGCCAGTTCGATTTTCCGGATTCCCTTGTCATCGGCAACAAAACGGTCGTACGCTTCATCACTTTCCTCACCAATGAATAGTTTATTGGTAAACATCCCGATACTAATCAGCAGGAGGATGGTTGCAGCTACCTTCCATATGATTTTAGAAGTTCTTGCCAGTTTTCTGTCTTCACCAATTACGACCCTGTCTGCTATCCGCTTTTCCAATTCTTTACGGATTCGATCTTTTTCAGAAGGAGCTTTACCTGCCCAAATGTCACTGTCGTTCTGATAGGATTCAAAGAAGTGGAACAATATGATCAGCTCCTCTTTAGAACATTCACCCAGCTCATATTTCTTTAGAATCTCTCTTAATGTTTTCTGGTCCATCAAATTAATGCTTTGCCTATATGTACACCAAAGAGATCCAAATACGGGAGCCTACCCATTCATTTAACACATAAATAATGTTAGTAACACATGCTTAACACCATCCGGATTGGCAGCAAAAAACCAAGTTGTTAAATAAACATGTGTTTTGTACAACTGGGAAAGAAAAGAGAACAATAAACTAATTGGCATTTAGTGCATGTGATGATGCGTAAGGAGATAAAATAGGGTCGCCAATGATGTCTTGAGTTCCTTCATAACCTGGTAGAGGTACCATTCAACGGTTCGTTGGGACAGGTTCATCCTTTCTGCAATTTCCTTGTTGGAAAGGTCTTGAAACCTGCTCATTTCAAAAATTAACCTGTGCTTGTGCGACATTCTTTTCAAACTTTCTTCCAGTTTATCCTGAAGTGCCTCCAGATCATATTTTTCCTCTGTGGTGTTTACAAAAACTTCCTTCCACCTTTCTTCATACTGTAGAAGGGATCGTTTAGTCCGCATCTGTTTGAAACATTGGTAACGAACAGCATTGTAGAGATAGCCTGCAAGGTTGCCTATTTCAATTTGGTCTTTTCGTGACCAAAGGTCGACAAAAACGTCCTGAACTGCATCCTTTGACATATCTTCATCCGAAAGTACCTTATAGGCAACTTGGTACAATCTTTCCCAATGGCTATTGAAAGCTGAATCAAACGCCTTTCTGTTCCCCTTTTTTAATTCTTGGAGCAGCAATTTTTCGGATAGGTCCATACCGGAAAGAAACAATATTGGGAAATAGTTAAATAATCAGACCGTAATTTTATGGGTTACCACCCAGAAAGCCTATTCAAGCCATTTAAGAAATGGTTAAGATTACTTTGAAGGGACAAATAAAAAAGACCCGTTTAATGAAGTAATTCCGGATTCATGGAAAAAGTGTCCTAAACTCTTCCCATGTCAGCATGGGAATAATGAACTTCTACAGTTAGTATGATATGGTGCACTATTGGGTAGACTACATAGATTAACCACTTTGACCATCGTTTAAGGGAAGGGTTCAAAATTGTTAAGGTAATAGGCAAACGAAATAGTCTTTATCCTTATATATTACCCCACAATTTGTTTTTGTCCCCCTTACTTTTAGCCACTCAGTGCTTAAAGTTATAGAATCTCCACTATCATCCACCTTGAAAAGAACGGCCTGGCTACCAGGTATAATAATCAGACAATGATCTCATTAGCGCCTCTATTACTAATGGAAGGTCAACTTTGAACTTCTGGCGTTCAGTAGTTCAATGGATCAACAGTTAACAGCAGCATGGATATTGATCTACACCCTACCATAACGCACCACTAAAAATCACTGCACCTCCAACTCAAAAGGCGATGCTGGCAAACCTTCCTGGTTATAAAGATTGGCTATATCCGGATTATTGGACCAGGCATAACTGACCTTTATAGGCTCAACTACCTCTCCACATTCCAACACAATTTTATTTCCCGCCAGCTTGGCTTTTGCCCATTTGAAATCCCCATCCTGACCTGCAATGGCAAACCCATTAGGGTATTTTCCTTCGCTAAGAGTCAGGCCCTTCCCTATATGGTCAAAACTGAGCACAATTTTATTCCCTACTCTTCGGGCTTCTTTGATCATGGGGCCGGAATAAACCCCACCATTTTCTCCATAGGCCACTTTAAAAGCCTGAAGGGCCAATCTGTTCCCTACTGTCTTTTTATCCAAAGGATGAATATCATTGGCTTCACCCACATCTATGGTCACTGCCATTCCTGTATGAGGAACCTTTAAGGCCTGTCTTTGGGCTTCCCTCAGTTCAGGCCAGTTTCCTGAATGCGGGTCGTCCGTTGGAGTCATAAAATTAGGTAGTTGCACATAAAGAAGAGGCAAATCCGGTCTATCCCAGGATTTCCTCCAACCTTCAATCAGTGCTAGCATTTGGCTTTGGTAAATATGAGGCTGACCAGCATTGGATTCTCCTTGATACCAAAGCACTCCTTTGACAGGGAATTGCTGTAAAGGAGCCATCATGGCATTATAAAGGCCTAATGGCTTGAACCTGATAAAAGTCTGTCCTGGCATAGGAGGCATGACTGCCCCTTGTTTATAGGACCAGTCATTCTTCAGGTCAATGACCTCTTCTCCTATTTCCAACTGATAGGGTTTGTCCCTGACAAAGCCTCCTCTGCCCCGCTCATTGATCACTCGCACTACCAATATGTTTTTCCCAGGCTTCAAAACACCCTTAGGGACTTTATACCTTCTCGGGGGATATTGATAAGCGGTGGTGCCTACCAGTTTTCCATTGATATATGCCGAATCACTGTCCACAATGGTTCCCAACAGCAGTTTCGCTTCCCTGTCTCCTACGTTTTCCTGCTCCAGAAAAAACACCTTACGGAACCAATACACGCCGTTTTCGGGACGCTTTCCTTCTTCTACCGGAAGCAGGTCCAATCGCTCCATTTCCTTCCAATCTTCTGGATGATATTTGGGATCATGCCAAGGAAGGGAAGAATTGGCATAGCCCTTATCCTTACTTCTGACTGTTCGGTGCCAGTTCCGCATATTGTCACGGTCCTGCTTTTCGATTTCCTTGATCAAATTTGGATTTTGAAAACGAACGGCTTCCTCGTAATCCTCTGGAAAACGCTTGAGCTCACGCTCTCTGATCCATGATTGAATCGGTGATCCACCCACACTGGCATTGACCAAACCTATTGGAATTCCATACTTCTGGTAGACCTTTTGTGCAAAAAAATAAGCTACAGCGGAAAACTGTTTGATATTTTCCTGATCGGCAGGAACCCATTTCCCTCCCTTCACATCCAGTTGGGGACTAGCAAAATCATAGGCATCTGGTACATCAAAATAACGGATTTTGGGGTTATTGGCACTTTTTACCTCATCCGGGAACATAGGCTCCACCCTGGCCATGGTCTGCTCCATATTCGACTGCCCGGAACAAATCCACACATCCCCCAGCCAGATATCCTCCAATGAAATGGCATTGGCATTTCCGGAAATTTCCATCGTATAGGGCCCTCCTGCCTCCATAGCGGGAAAAACCACTTCCCATATTCCATCGGAACTGGCCGTGATAGCCTTGCTTTTTCCTTCAAAAACCACATTCACTACTTCTCCGGCATCCGCCCAGCCCCAAATACGGATATCATGGTTCCTTTGCAGCACCATTCCATCACTGATCAAATGGGGCAGTTTTACTTCCCCATAGCTCCACTGGACCTTAAGGGCCAGCAACAAAATCAGACAAACCACTGAGATTCTATTCAAACAGGTTTTCATCCCCCTTTATTTATTAGATATCTTAAAAAAACTTTCTTCTGGGCCTAAATAGCTATCTTTCAATCCTCCTGTATCCACCACAATCTTCTGTACCACCACTCCCGGATCTACCAACCATAGTTTGATTTGGTGTTTGCCAGGCTGGTCGATATGATGCCGGCTGCTTTTAATATTAATGCTTTCACCGACCCATTTGTCCCAGCTTCCCGGTCTTTCTTCCTTATGCATAGAAATGATCTGAGGCTCTTCATCATCAATAGAAATCCCAAAACGCAGCCCCTCTTCTGTATTTTTAAAGTTCAAGGTTGGGGACATATAAGTATGAATAGTGATTTGACCAGAAGAAGTAAAATATGCATCAAATGAAATATGGTGCTTTAGTGCGCCTGTATCCTCAGTTTCGTAGGCCACCGGAAAAGCCGTAATGGCAGAACCAGTTTTGCCCAGGCCTGGAATAACCTGCCAGCTCACCGGTGTGATCTCTTCTTTCGATGTAAAATGGTCTGCTTCTATCGATATATAACCGTTGCTCTCCACAAAAGCCGTAAAATCCTCGGGCACTTCAAACCGATGAACAGGAACCCGTATCTTCACCTTATCTTTACCGGATTTGATCAACATTGTCCCCTCAGTATTTCCTACAGGAACCTTTTCCCAATCCACGTTGAGGGATAACCTTTTCTGATCTTTTACTTCACCGGAAATCTCCTCCAGGATCAGCCAACTGGGCTTTTTGTCCACTTCAAATTGGACAGGGGATTTTCCTCTATTGAAAAGGTGGATATATTGGCCGTAAGTTTGGTAAGGGCTGATTTCTTCCGCCACCAACTCTTGGGTTTTGGGATAGAAGGCTTCTCCTTCTGATATCACCACTCCCAAACTGCCCGTTTCAGGCAGTTCAATGCGTTCTACTTCCGGCATGACATTGGATTTCGGTTCTTGCCAATAGGTATAACCGATATGGGTCTGGTCCATCATATGGTTCCATTTACCGTCCGAAAGTTCCTCGTTATAGTAGCGAGTTAATTCCGCATCGCGAGCAAATAGCTCTTCCACCTTTTGCGCCATATCATTGGTCAGTGCCCTGCCCTGTCGGGCATAAAGCTGATTTTGGGCCACGGCCAAATACAACTCATGCAAATTAGAACAGGCTAACACAGGAAACAACACCAACTGATAATAAGCAGGTTTATATTGCATTTCCAGCTTCTCATAAATAGCCTCTGCCTTCCTGGCTAAAACCTTATAATCTGCCACTACTCTTTCAGCCTCCTGATAATTGCTTAGACTATAGGTATTTTGATCCAACATTTCGGGAGTCCTTCGCCCATTATATTTAGTGTACAGTTCCAGGATCTCCGCGATTTCCCCCTTAAATTTTTCTCCAAATTGCTGTGCCGCCCATTCCCTTGTATATTCAGATAGTCTTTCCGCTGGCCATACATTGGGATTCCATGCATAATCCAAGAAGAAACTGATGGGCAGTTCCATTGGTTTGATATCCCCAACATTGACAATCCAAATTTCGTCTACCCCATGCTCATAGGTCAGATGCATCTGTTCCCATATCCTAGGAATTGGACTGGTATTGAGCCACTTGTAATTCCTTGGACCGCCCACATAGTCAAAGTGATAATACATACCATAACCACCGGAATGCTGTTTTTCACCAATTTTGGGCAGCTTTCTGACATTGCCCCAGTTATCATCACAGAGCAATAGGGTCACATCATCCGGCACCCGCATGCCTTTGTCATAGTATTCCTGCACTTCTTTGTACAAGGCCCAAACCTGAGGGATTTCACTGGCAGGCTTGCCGGTGACCTCTGCAATGATCTCACGCTGATCATCCACGATTCTTTCCAAAAGTTCCACATTACTCTCCTCACTCATGGCCTCATCTCCATCTCCACGCATCCCGACCGTCACCAAACTTTCATGGCTCCCCATACGCACTATGCCTTCCCTCCAAAACTGCCTTAATTTTTCTTCATTTTTAGTATAATCCCATTCACCCTCTCCATGCTTAGCCCAGTCCACATGGGCACGCATCAAAGGCTCATGGTGGGAGGTTCCGATGACAACACCATATTTATCCGCCAAAACGGGATTAAGGGGATCATCTTCATATAGGGAACGGCCCCACATGGCCGGCCAAAGGAAATTCCCCTTTAATCTTAAAATCAGTTCATAGACCTTTTGGTAGAACCCATGGTTGAATCCTCCAAATTTCTCATGGGCCCAGCCACCTAAAGCCGGGGCTTCGTCATTGATAAATATCCCCCGATACTTTACCGCAGGGCTTCCCAAGCTATACCTTCCTTTTTTAATATAAAGTGATGTGGATTTTTTTACAGGCACATCAGCCCACCAGCTCCAAGGGCTTACCCCAATCTGTTCAGACATCTCATATATACCGAAAATCGTTCCCCGCTTATCACTGCCCGCAATCACCAAGGCCTCTTCAATTCCTGGAAAAGGGTTTTGGATCGTTTGAATCAAAAAGCTTTCCCGTTTTCCTCCCACATCAGCGGCTTCTAATTTCCTGCTTTCAATAAGTTCATTGATCAAATTGCTTTCCCCAATGGTACCAATAATCACCGTTCGGGATACTTGACCATCTAGTAGTCTATCGAATAATTTTGGAGCAACTCCCGTAACGGCACGAATATCATTTAATAAATTGTCGGCGGCTATCTTCACACCTTCATCAGTGTCAGCTTCCAATAAAAAAGCAGTAGAACCATTTGGTCCGACCAATGGAAAATCCGTTTCATTTTCTTCAAAACTTACAATTTCCGCCAATTGCTGGGCTTTCAATGCAGGCATTGAAAGCATAAGTCCAAACCAAATGAATATTATTGACTTTATAATAACTTTGTTCAAAACAACCATATATTTTTTGATTAATTAAGCATTTAAAAACATAAGCAACGATATGGTTTTTATCTTTTTCTGAAGAAAAAATCAGGAGAGAACCCCTCCTGATTTTTCGTTATGTATAACCCTATTTTAACCTAAACCATTTATGGTTCAGTGTTAATTCTTTTTATCCGATGGATATTGTTTCTTTTCAATAAATTATTAAATCACAATACTGCTTATCAGCCAATTCCTCTATGCTTATTGCCCAACAAACTGGGTGGCCTCATTTGGTATGCAAGAGGCAAACCCCGTGTAAAAGCCTCCCACAAACCAATATGAGGATCCATTTAATCATGATTTATTCTTCTATAATAGGTTCAATAAGTTCTATACTACCATCTTCCAAATGACGAAGTGGACTCATCTTGACGTTCCTTAAATAATTTTTATTCGATAGTTCTGTGTCGTGGTAAAAAATATACCATTGCCCTTCAAACTCAACAATTGAATGATGATTGGTCCAGCCTTGTACAGGGTTTAAAATCACACCTTGGTAAGTGAAAGGTCCATATGGATTGCTTCCAGTGGCATAAACTATCTTATGCGTATCTCCCGTAGAATAGGAGAAATAATAAGTACCATTATATTTGTGCATCCAAGATGCTTCAAAAAACCTTTTTTCATGATCCCCTGCTTTGATGGGATTTCCAGCCTCATCTAAAATGACCACATCCTTTGGAGCTTCTTTAAATTGTAGCATATCATCACTTAGCATGGCCACTTTGGGTGCAATAGCAGGCTCATCATCCTTTGGTTCGTCATCATATGGACCATTCCCCGTTGAAACATATTTTCCGGTTCTCCATTTTTGAAGCTGTCCACCCCAGATTCCTCCCCAATAGATATAATATTGTCCGTCATCGTCTTGAAAAACAGCTGGATCCATACTAAAACTACCTTCCATGGGTGTTTCCTCAGGTATGAAAGGGCCTGTTGGTTCGTCAGAAACTGCTACTCCCAGTCTAAACAAGTCTTCATGGTCCTTTGCAGGAAAATAGAGATAAAATTTACCATTTTTTTCAGCAGCATCCGGAGCCCACATCTGCCGTTTTGCCCACTTTACATCCTTGACATCCAATACCTTTCCATGATTCACTACCTGCCCTCCTGCCCTATCCAAGGAAAAAACAAAATAGTCTTTCATATTATATTGAGCTCCAGAATCATCTTCTTCCACTGTTGATTCCACATCATGAGATGGGTAGATATATATTTTACCCTCAAAAACATGCGCCGAAGGATCAGCCGTGTATATTTCCTTGATCAAAGGGGCATTAAGAAACTCAACTGCTTTCTCTGCACCTGAAGTAAACTCCTTCTTGGACTCTTCAGTATTCCCCCTTCCACATCCCGAAATAATACTTCCTGCGATAACAATAAGCGTGATTAATATTGGATATCTCATGATTCCTTTAATTGGTTTTATAGGTTTGATTTAATAATCTGTATTGGGTAAATGTACCTTGATCAAGGCATCACTTCATCTTGATCTTTAAGCACTTCTATTTGTTTTATCACTTCCTCCTTAATGGAGTAATCATTTTCAAAAATCAATGGATAGGCCGTCCTTCCCACTATAGGCCAGTTGTTTAACCAGCTATCCTGGTCACGAATCCCCCAAAATGTCACCCTGGTTATATCTGACCGATATTTTTGAAATAATTGGAAAAGCTCTAAATATCGTTTGGCCAATTTTTCCTTGATTTCTTCCGGAACACCACTTTTTAAGGGATCATATTTTGCTTCATAATCAAAATTATCATCGATATCAGCACCACGCCTGTTGGTGGGATTTGGTAATACATCGATATCCAATTCCGTGATCATTACTTTTAAACCCTGATCGGCAATCTTTTTGATCGATGCTTCTATCTGCTCTAATGTTGGGGTATCAAGTCCATAATGTCCTTGCATGCCTACTCCATCGATAGGTACGCCCTCTGCTTGCATTTCTTTCACCATCTCCATCACAGCATCAATCTTCTTAGGCTTCCAAAGGTTATAATCATTATAATAGAGTTCTGCGGCTGCATCTACTTCCTTGGCTTTCCGAAAAGCTGTTTTGATATAATTTTTACCTATTGCCCTATACCAATTTGATTGGCGGTATTCTCCATCATCAGTAAAGGCCTCATTTACCACATCCCAACCATGTACTCTTTCCTCATACCTTCCCATCACGGTTTCAATATGCCCTTCCATGCGTTTGGTAAGTGCATTTCCATCCAATAATTCTCCATCTGAATTTTCAAATACCCAGGAAGGTGTTTGATTATGCCACACCAGGGTATGTCCAATGGTAAACATATCCAACTGTTCGCCTAACTCGACATAGCGATCTGCAGATTCAAAAACATACGTATCAGGTCTTGGGTGAACAGATTGCCACTTCAACAAATTTTCTGGACTGATACTGTTAAAGTTCTTTGACAGTACATGTTTCACCTTATTATTATCGGCATTTACGTTTCGTAAACTCAAGGCCGATCCTATATAAAAATCATCTATAAATACCTCCTTGAAGCCAAGGTGGTCATTTGTGCCAAAGCCGCTCAATAAAATGAACATTAAACCGACTAAAGAACTCCTTTTAAATAAAGCACTCCTCATATGTAATACATGATTATTATTGGGCTATTATTAATACATCCAAATAAAACAACACTTTATCATCTGGACACAAAACAAACTTAAACCAAACAAAATCAATTTAAAAGTATTACAAACACACACAAACTACTGATTACCAATCATTTAGAACTTATTTACCCGCTTAAATATCAAACAGTTTGCCTCAACGTTCTATGTTAAAAACTTCGCTCACATTACCATTGAATAAACTTTTGATCAAATACATACAAAAATTTGAAGGAGTGACACTAGCGTTAATTGCGCTTTAGTCAAAAAACTGATTTTCAGATACTTAAAAAATACATTTTATTAAAACCCTATTTATATTTCGCTTAAGGAAAATAAATCCATCTCATTCGATTACATTAATTGTTAGTATAATTGAATGCTATGCACCTTTGTGTTTTATTAGTATATTCAACACTTAATATCATACCCAAGTAACCTTCAAAATAAAATGAATCGCTATTATTTTATTATTAGTGTAGTCCTTTTTTCATTAATCTCTTTCCAAAATTCATATGGAAAACAGGCAAAAAATGATACTGATAATATCTTCTACATTAAGGAAGTTAAAGACTATGCCAATATCATAGAATATATGGATTACTATGTTGATCCTTCATCACAACTAAGCATTCAGGATATTTCATCATCCGAATACCAAAACAAATTTGAGCCAGTTTCTGATATTCATGTTGTTTATGGGGCCTTTGACCAAAACATTTGGTTAAGATTGAAAATCAAAAATCAGGAAAAAGTCCATAATCATTCATGGTATTTCGAATCTTGGGGTTTTGACATCAACCAATTCACTTATTATTTTCCCAATCCTGACGGCAGCTTTACTGCTAATACCTCAGGATATGATTTTCCATTTTACCAAAGGAATATCAAACACAAAAACTTTAACTACCTGCTTGATATAAGGCCGGGAGAGCAAAAGACATACTACTTTAAGGTAAGGAGAAGCTATCCGCTTGCTTTTAATCTGCATTTGCGTACCAATGAAAAATTCATAGCGCACACGCTCAATGAATATTATTTTCTTGGAATCTACTACGGCGTATTAGCGCTTATTCTTGTCTTCAATTTATATCTCGTTTATAAACTTCGGGATACTTTATATCTCTATTTTGCCGGCTTGATACTGGCCTGTATATGGTTTTCCTTTGGCAGAGATGGTTTGGGTTTTCAATATTTATGGCCAAATCACCCTGAACTCAATTTCTTAACGCAAGGGAATATCACCCAAGTGGCCGTGGTCATAGCTACTTTGCTGTTTTCAAACAGGTTTGTCCAAAAATACAATACAAGTAACTTGATGTTTCGGGCAACCATCATTGCGATCATACTTAAATGTATCCTATTTTTTACCCAGGACACCCTATTTCACATAGAAGGTAGGATCTATATAGGCCTAACAATTTCCATTATGCTGGTGCCATTTTCCATTGGATTAAGATTATTGTTGCAATCCAAAATTTACTCATGGTCCTATATTTTCGCCTATGCCTGCTTATTTTTGGTTATCATAAATAGTCATACCATCGCCTTTGCATTATTTGATGACCAAGTGATCAACTGGTATTTTGTTCATCCGGTAATATTTCTGGAAGTGGTCCTATTTTCTCTTTCTATTTTCAACCAAATAAAATTTCTTCAGGAGCAATTCAAAACAGTGAGTGAAGAAAAGACAATGGCACTGGAAGAGAAAAACCGCTTAGCAGATGAGCTCAACAATAAACTCCAACAAAAGGTAAAAGAAAGAACAGAAAAGATTGAAAACATGGCTAAAGATTTGGCCAGCAAAAATGTACAGCTTCAAACGACCAATCTAAAACTACAAGAACTCAATACCCAAGTCAATCAGATCAATGAATACCTGAGAAAAAACAATGAGCAACTTCGGACAAATATGGAAGAAGTAACAAAAAACCTAGCACTAATGAAGGGCTTGGATTTTGAAAGTTTCAAAAATGTATTTCCTGACAAGGACAGTTGCCTACAGTTTTTGTCTGAACTTAAATGGAAGGATAAATACATTTGTAAAAAATGCGGATATAATAAATATGCCAATGCCGCCAACCATGGCAGAAGATGTAAAAATTGCAATTATTTTGAATCGCCGACCGTCGAAACGCTATTTCACAAATTAAAATTCCCAATCGAAAAGGCCTTCTATATTTTATACCTTTCTAATAGAAAGGACGTGGATCTTACTCTAAGTGAACTGTCTGACATCTTGGACCTGAGGAGAGAAACCTGTTGGGCATTCAAGAACAAAATTACCCAGGCCATGGAAAAAGTCGGGCACAATAAAGACCTGAGCGGATGGGAAAACTTGGTATTGGTTCATTTGGAATAAATTTGGTCCTCATAAACACTTAATTTAAAACCAACCTTCTTGTGCAATAGCACTCCCTCTTCAGCATAAAGCATCCCATCCTGAGTCTAAACATGCCAAATGTCCAATATTAGGGACTTAGGAGTAGCCTTTCTTCCTTCTCCACTCTCCAGTTTTATCTGTCATCCCCCTCCAGAAAACCATTCACCTCCAGCCAGTGCATAAAAGCTTCGAACCAACGGTTGCTGGTGCGATTGGGATTGCCCAATCCGAAACCATGACCTCCATTTTGGTAAAGATGAAACTCTACCGGTTTACCCACTTCGTACCAGGAGCGGATCACACCAAATTGTCCATGAAAAAGAAAATCATCACTGGCAATTACATTGAACATAGGAGGCGCATCCTTTGGCACATCCACTTCTCCCATACCGCCATAGACCGGACCAATAAAAGCCAAATCCATGGTCTCTGAGTTGATTGTGCAGTGCATGGTAAGTCCGGCACCTGCCGAAAAGCCAATCATCCCTATTCTGTCTGTATCTAGCCCCCACTCTTCGGCCCGCTCAACTATCATGGCATAGGCGGCTTCTGCATCCTCAAGTTGGTCGGAAAGGTTCCTGCGCGGTCGTCTGGGGGCTTCTCCTTCTTGTGTTGCTTTGGATGCTTCGTCAAAGGTCCTGTTCATGGAATTGCTGAAATCTTCCAGTGATTCAGGGGTAGGATGCAACCTGTATTTTAATACAAATGCCGTGATCCCCTGCTCAGCTAGTGCTTCGGCCACTTCCCAACCTTCGTTGCCCATTGAAAGCCATCTAAACCCTCCTCCGGGCGCTACGATCACCGTTGTGCCGTTGGCCTTACCGGGTTCTGGAAAAAAAGGGGTCAGTGTGGCGGTACTGATGTTTCTGGCCATTGGGTCACCCCATTGACGAAACCAGGTCTCAGGAGAAGCTTGACCTTCCACACCTCCTGTACCCAGTGGGATGGCATTGGGTTCCTCCGGTTTGTCAATTGGATACATGGTCCCATCCTGCGCCATTATAGGCTTAACACTAAAGAGCAATACAATTGCAAAAACCGTTTTAGTGAGGGTTTTCATTATATAAAACATAATAAGGTTATTAATTAGGTTAAAATTAATCGATTGTATCATTGGACTTGACCTCATACAAGTCAAGACCTCCAAAGTCCCATTCGAGCAGGGCCGCTTCACCTACTTCTTCGGTATTTTCCACACAGGATACTGTCATTAAAGAAGTGAGGACATAAAGTCCCCACCTCTTTTGGTTGGTGGTTTAAAAGGTATTTCATGATTTGGAGTTAATGGATTTTTAAATCTATCTACTCCGTAGGATATGCATCATTTGCTTTGGTAGCATAAAGACCGATCAAATTCCCTGTAAATCCACCAGCTACATTCGTGGAAAGGATATCGCCGGACACAGTACCTCCCAGATTTTGGAAATCAGTTCCGTTGGTGGAATAACTGAACTGAAAGTCATCTCCATTAGCACTTATTCTCAGTGACACAGGATTCCTGAGGTCAATCTGCGTACTTGCCAAGATTTCTGACTTCACCTCACGGTCTCCTCCTCTGCCCTGTGCTTCAGTTCGCTGCAGCACCAATACATTTTTCTTTCCGGATTTGGTAACTCCAAACACATAATTGAAGGCTTCACTTTGCACACTGGCCAAACCTGCCAAATCTTTTTCAGACTGGGGCTGGTATTCCATGGTAGTAGTAAAAGAAAAGTTTTTGTGCTGCTGCCTGTGAAAGAGCGTAGAGGTAGGTTTGATCTCTTTAATATTGGTGTCAAAAGGATTGATCTGCAAACCGCCTTTAGTTTTGGAGATAAATGCTTCCCTTGGTCCCCTCAGGCCTATCCATCGGTAATCCAATTTCTCTGAAGTAAAATCCTCTATAAAAGTGAAGTTACCATTTGGAAAGAACCCTTCCTGCCCTGTTTTGTTCTCGACACCTCCTGGCATTTTCAACTTTGGCTCCATGGGCACCAAACCATTTTCGAAAACCGGAAACTCCCCAGACCAATCCACTGGTAGGATAAAGGTTTCCCTGCCTGTATTTACCCGATTCTTTTCATTGGGACGAATCCCCAAGAAAACACCATAATATTTATCATCCGGCCCTAATACCAAGTCCGCATGCCCCGCCCAATCCACTTTATTCTGTCTGTTCTGGGATAAATACCGCTGGCTAAGAATCGGGTTGCTTGGTGCGGGTTTATAAGGACCTTTTGGATGATCGCTGACGAATACTACCTCACTATGCCAGCCACCAGTACCTCCTTCTGCACACATCAAATAATAATTATCATCCTTCTTATAGATATGTGGGGCTTCAATCCAAATCGGTTTTTGGGACAGGTCCACTCCTCCATTGACAATCACTTTATCTGTTCCGGCAATAACTTGGTCTTTTTCCAGATCATATTCCCAAACCTTAATCACTCGGTGACCATTATACAATTCCTCACCCTGCGCGGGTGCATCATTGTGCACCACATAGGCCTTCCCGTCTTCATCAAAGAATATGGCGGGATCAATCCCTTGAAAATTCAATTTATACGGTTCACTCCAGCCTTTCATGGGGTCTTTGGTTTTGACCACGAAATTGCCCAAACCTCCGGCAAATGCAGTAGTAATCATATAGAAGGTATCGTTATGCGGATTATAACGGATATCCGGGGCGTACACTCCTGCGCTTATTCCTGTATCGTGTACATCTAGCTGAGAGGTTCTGTCCAGCACATGACCGATCTGGGTCCAGTTTACCAGATCCTTGGAATGGAAGATCGGTACCCCTGGGAACATAGCGAAAGAGGATACTACCATGTAATAATCATCCCCTTTTCTGGTAATGGCCGGGTCAGGATAACATCCTTGAAGAATCGGGTTATAAAATTCATCCTCTGCTAAAGGGTTGTTTTCATAGACCTCGTCATTTCCTTCATAAACTGCCTTCGAAAATACGGGGACGTTGCTTGCTTTCTTTTGGCAATAAGCTCCGGTCAAGGAGAAAACAGTCATCAAAACCGCTAAAATACTTGTTAATTGCTTTTTCATTACTCTTTATAAAATGTTTACGTTGCTATTTTTTCATTTAAATAGGTCTCTGGTCACATGCTAAGTTGCCCGCTCACTCAAGCTCTCGTTGTAGACCTGCCAGGTTTGTAGATACTCGTTAAACAAACCTGGCAGGTCTATGTCCTTGTCTTGTTGAAACAGTGTCTTATCATGTTGTCCCTTCATCCCGCATAGCTATCGGGATGAGGGACAAGGTAAGTTGAGCCTTAGGCCTGTCCGACTCAGGCGGGCTCAATTTTAATAGTGCCGGGGCAAAGCCATCAGCACAACCAGCCTTCCGCCTTCAGCATCCGGCAATGCCTCAATCCGAAAACTTCCAATAGTCAAAATACAGGATATTATTGGGTGCTTTTCCTTTGAAAACAAAATACAGGTCATGGACACCTTCCACCTGTTTTACTTCGGTGGACACCAATGACCACCTGTCTTCTCCGCCTGATAGCGGTACATTGACTGCACCCAATAACTTCCCGTCCAAACTGTCTAGCCTGATCTCCATGCTTACATTGCCATTGTGGACAGTCCCGACCCTTGCCATAAATTCAGCAGGACCATTATCACGAAAATCCACCTCCTTTACCTTAGTATAGGCCTGGTTTTTGGTGGCAATAATAAAATTCCCCACTACCTCATTCTTATTGGCTTTTACCCCTTCCGACCAAGCAATGGTCTCCGCTTCATTTTTGATATAAGGATTGATTGTTCCTAGGCTCTTGGTGATTCCTGCTGTCATTTTCATGGGAATAATGGTCCCATCTTCTTTGAACTTCACCTCATCGGCACAGACGGATCGGGTAAATCCACCCCCTCCGGGCAAGGCGCCATTATGATAGAACAAATAGGTTTTCCCCTTAAAATCCACTATACCCGGATGGTTGGTAAAGCTCCTGCCTTCAGTGGGCATCAATTCGCCTTGGTATTTCCATGGCCCAGTCGGACTGGTACTGGTTGAATAACCAATATGTTCAGGTAATGGACCGGCCGCAAAGAGCAGGTAATACAAGTCATTTCTTTTATAAAGCCAGGGTCCTTCCTCGTAGGTAGTCGGACGTCGTGGATCCTCTTTGCCTTCCCGTTTGCCAAAAGCGGCTATCGTATTGGGAAACTGCCCAATCTCCCCATCAAGAGAGATCATATCCTCGTTTAATTTCACATAATAACATACCGGGTTTCCCCACATCAGGTAAGCCTGACCATCATCATCCACAAAAACAGTCGGGTCTATATCGTCCATACTATTACTGATCAAAGGTTTGCCCAATGGATCAATGAAAGGGCCATAAGGGCTGTCCGCTACAGCCACCCCAATGCCGTTTTTATTGTTCCTATCGGTAATCGGCACATACATATAGAATTTCCCATCCCGTTCTATGCACTGAGGTGCCCAGGCATTCATCTTGCCCCAACTAAATTCCTTATAGGACAACACAGCCCCATGATCTGTCCAGTTGACCATATCTTCGGTCGTGTACAGTCTCCAGTCATTCATGGTAAACCATGTTGAATTATCCTCATCATGGGAGGTGTATAAATACAACTTGCCATTATAAACCATTGGAGCCGGATCTGCAGTATAAGAGGTTTGGATGATCGGGTTCTGAGCATGGATGTTGCCAGCCTGAAACAGCATCAAACCAATTAGGATATATTGAAAGAAGTTTTTTTTCATCGCTTCAGGGATTTCTAATTTTCAATTATAGAATTCTTGCCTATATCGGTAATTACAAAGCCTCCTCTTGACTGGACCGTAACGGCCAGTTCCCCATTTTTTCCAACTTTCACAGTTTGGAGTGTGGGCTGTCTTTCTTTATCATCATTGTACAAGGAGACCTCCTTGCCTTTGAGCATTGGAAGATCGATTTTCAAGGTCTTGACAGTATTTTCAGCATTGACGCCTGCGATATACCAATGCTTGCCACTTCTTCTGGCCAGGACACTGTATTTGCCCGGATATCCATCAATAAAGACCGTTTCATCCCAGGTAGTAGGCAGTTCCCTTAAAAACTCCATCTCAAATTCGGGTACATCAACTAGGTTATTTGGAGTCAAGCCAAACATCTGGACAGGATTTTGAAAAAGTATCCCGGTGGCCAATTGGAAGCTATCCGTGGTCAAGCGCTCTTGGCCTTGTTTATTTTCCCTGTTAAGGAATTTATTGAGCAAAACCCCTCCAAACTCCATACTACCCACTGTATTTCTGATAAATGGGTGCAATGAGGCATAAAATGCTTCTTTCTCTCGGACACCTTGGGAAAATATGAGCATTTCCGAAGCTAGGACAGCTTCACTTCCCACAAAATTGGGATACATTCTCTCCCAGCCTCTAGGAAGCGTGGTTCCATGGAAAATCACCATCAAGCCATGGTCATTGGCATCCACCAAGATGTCTTCATATAGCCGCATGGTTTCCTGCTTGTCCCCACCGAAAAAGTCCACTTTCAATCCTTTCACCCCTGCTTCCTGCAGCCATTTCATTTCCTTTTTCCTGGCGATGGAGGTATTCATTTTGTTCAAGGGTGTCTGGAAAGCATCATTGGCCGTACCATTGGAATTGTACCAAAGGAATACATCCACATTTTTGGAATTGGCATATTGGATCAGCTCTTCCATCTTTTTATAGCCAATCCTTTCATCCCACCAGGCATCGATCAGGATGTATTCAAAATCCATGGCTGCAGCCAAATCGATATACTTCACCTGATCTTCAAAATTCATACTGTTGTCCTGCCATACAATCCAACTCCAGGTTCCTTTTCCATATTGGTAAGCTTGGGAGGCCTCATATAGCGGCTCCACCACATCAAAAGGAATGGTGGTTTCCACTATTGGCTTGAGCGTTTTCCCAACTGTAATGGTACGCCATGGTGTAAAACCAGGAAGGCCAATTTGCGCACCCGTGCTGCCAAAGCCATTATTTTGCTCCATTTGGGGATATTCCACAGTGTACATTCCATCTTGAAAGCTACTTAAGTGTGCTCCGTTATAATTACTTCCTACCCCTGTTTCGGATAGCAGTACCCATCCATCTTCCCCCACTTTGAAAAGCCCCGGAAAAACATAGCCAAATCTCGCCGTAGTGCTTTCCAAAGCAATATCAGTGACATAACCACTTTCATAGCTGGGCGCCGTTCGGGCAAAGCCGGTCATGGGCTTCATCATGGAAGAGAGAAAAGCAGTAGTAGCTGAGGGAAACCTAAAACCGGTCATTTCCCGCTCAACTACTTTTGCCCTGGTCTCCCCCCATTTGGGCAATTCATACCGAAATGCAATATCATGGTCACTCACCTGAAAGTGAAAAGCAATTTGCTTTCCTTCCCCATTCTTGACCGTATAAGTCAAGGTGTTGGACTGGTACTTTACAAAGGAAGTCTTGATTTTATCCTGGGTGTAAGACTTATCGATTTTCCCAGTGGAAGCATCCACAAAACGTATATTGGAGGTAAAGTCTCCCTCATTGGTCCCCAGTCCCAAAGGGGAATTCTCCAACATTACCACACCCTGATAGTGAACCGCATATTGGACCATACCATTGTTAATAGCAATTTTAACTTTGAGTGTTCCATCTGGACTGGAAACCTCCCTGCTGTCTTGCGCCCCTGCTTCAATAATAAATAGTGTGATGCTAAAGAGGAATATCAGATTATAAAAAACTATTTTCATTTTGAACTTAAGGTATTGCGGATGAGACCATCCTAATTTTTCTAACTAAGTATAAACTTGGAATCTCAGAGATTTCATTTATACTATTTTATCTATAAAGCTTATTGAAATAACAAAGGAGCAAAACTGTGGAGATCATGCCTCCATACGGGCCAGGTATGTCCTCCGGGATATTCGCTATACTCATAGTCTATTCCCATCTTATCAAACTCCCCAAGCATTTTCTCACAATTATTATGGGCGATATCTTCTTCTCCTCCCATGGAAATCCAAAATAGCCTTAGGTCATTATTGATCTTTTCAGCATTTTCACTCATAAAAGCGTACTGCCCCTCGGCAACGCTGCCTTGACGCTGAGAAATCCATCCTGAACTGAATACACCTAAGTGGGAAAACAGGTCTGTATTATTGATTCCTGCATAAAGCGTCTGAATGCCTCCCATGGAAAGTCCTGCTAAGGCCCTATTTTCCGGGCCATTTAGCGTTCTATAATGCTTTTCCACATGAGGAATGATCTCATTCTTTAATTCGTTTTCGAACATTTGCAGTCCTCTTTCCTCAAAAGCTGCTATTGGCATATTTCCATCGGGCATCACCACCAGCATAGGTTGGGCCTTCCCTTCAGCAATAAGATTATCTAGGATCAAATCGGTCTTCCCCTGCTGTGCCCAGCCCCTTTCATCCTCACCTCCTCCGTGTAGGATATAGAGTACTGGGTACTCACGGTCCGTGTCCATATCATATCCTGGGGGCGTATAGAGAAAAAATCTCCTCCAGGATCTCAATTGTGATGAATAGTACCTGACCTGTCTGATCTCTCCGTGAGGAACATTTTTGACTTCGTAAAAATCATCTCCATCAAAAGGCACTTCAATTCCGCTGGCCATTCTTCCCATACCATAAAATGTCTCGCTTGCAGGATCAGCCACAGCCTTACCATCAATCAGCAAAGAATAATAATGGAAGCCTTCTCCCAAAGGGTCTGTAGTTACCTCCCATTCACCTTCACTGTTTTTGGTCATAGGGTATTTCTTTCCTAGGTCAAGCTGAATATTATCCGCAGATGGAGCCCTAAACTTGAACTTAGCACTTCCATCAGGCATAATCTGAGGGTATTTGGCTCCCCTGATATTCGTGGAAGCTGGAATCCCCAAGGGACTGTATTGGTTGAATTTAGATTGGTCAACTGGCTTGAAAAGCAATTTTGAGAACATATAGAGCCCGTTTTTCCAAACCTTAAAATCATGTCCACCCTCCTCTAAATAATAAATATGGGGAACATCATTTTTGACCAAGTAATCATGGGTGCGCTGACTGAAACCCAAAAGGCCATCTTGGTCACCGCAGGAGATCCAAAGCAACTTTAATTTATCCTTGGCATAGGCTGGATCAGGAACAAGTATTTCAGGACTTTTGGTATTAGGTGCTGCAGAATAACTGCCTACCCAAGCGAATTGGTCTAAATTTCCCAAGCCAAAATTCAGGGTTTGGCCACCTCCCATGGACAAGCCTGAAATAGCCCTGTGTTCCCTGTCCGCCAACACGGGATAATTATTTTCAACAAAAGGTATCAGGTCATGAAGCAGGTCTTTCTCAAAGGTGGAAAAGGCCTCCACTTTATCTTTGGCCATGATATTTCCGGTAGCCCGGTCATCCTTCATTGCTCGGCCATTAGGCATGACGATGATCATGGGTTCGGCCTTACCTGCTGCATAGAGATTGTCCATGATCACTTGAGGCTGCCCACCGCGCAACCACTCCGTTTCATCTCCTCCTATTCCATGTAGCAGGTACAGTACTGGATATTTTTTATTCTTATCAAATTTGGGAGGGGTATAAACAACGGCTTTGCGCGCTGTCCCGACTGTCTTAGAATTATACTCCACCGTGTCCAGTTTTCCGTGTGCAATACCACTTTGCACTTGGTCAAAACCCTCTGGAGCTTCTTTTTCTATTTGCTGACCAAAGCTTGTAGCAAGGTTCCCAATAAACAGTAACAATAAATAGCTTATTTTTCTCATGGTTATTTAAAAGTTAATTTCCTATAATCGAAAGCATTTGCGCTCCGTATCGTCTACCCAGTTTCCTGTATCCTGCTGCTGAAAAATGTAGCCCATCGGAAACTGCCTCGCAATCTTCAGATGAAATCACATACGCATTGGGAATCACTTCTGGTAAGGTTGCAATGATGGCATTCATACTGGCGCATTTCCCCCCTTGCGCTTCACTGACCATTTCCCCGGCCAATAAGGGAACTTGTTCAGATGCCAAGCCCAAGTCAGCCAGTAGGTTTCGATATACTCCTTTTACTTTTTGAGGCCAATCTTTATCCCCAGTATTGGACTCCCCTTGATGAAGTAGAATCCCCTTGATGACCCCATCATTTTGCGCTGTTTTTGCCAGCTCTACCAAATGGTGGTAAGGATTTCCGTCATATTCCCTGACCATGTTTTTCAGCCAATCCGGAGCTGTTTCCACATAGGCTTGATAATTGTCCTTTTCAAATAGTTCAATTCTACATCCACCCACAGACACATTGATCACCCCTATTCGAATACTGTCAGGGAGATTTTCCACCAAAGTCCTACCAAAATAATCTACAGGAGTAAGGCCTGTTTGACATCTGGTCAAGGGTGGAACGGCAGGATACCAATTTCCCCTTTCTCTATTCAGGTCAGGACAATCGATAGACTGTAGCACCTGAAACCTCGGGTCCACGTCCATATCTTGTTCCTCAAACATTTCAGCTCCTTCCATATTGGATTGACCAAAAGCCAGAAAAATGTAAAAATTCTTATCCTGAGCTTGGCTTGAAAACCCCATGACAATAAGGACCAGGGTCAAAGGAATCCATCTGAATTTCGTGTTCATTGGTTTGATTATTTGCTTAAAAGTTTATATTCATATTCATTATAGTTCCAATATCGGGAGGCCCAAGCGATCCATGTGCTCCAGTTGGGCCCAGTGGAATGGCCTCCTGCGTGTTGCCTGTATGCAATCTCCCCTTCAGTCATTGAAGCGCCCATTTCTGGAAAATCCGTAGATATAAACCCTTTTTTGCCCAAAAGCTCATAAACAGGACTTGCATGGACCCCGCCCAAAAACATTCCTTTAGCATCCACCCACTGTCCCTCTATAAAAGGTGATCCAGCACTTATAAAGACAGGTCTTGGAGCACAAAGCGCCACTAAGGAATGGGCATCTATTGGAAGATCATCCACGGTAAGGTCACTGGCATATTTCAGAAAATTCCCACAAAACCAATGATATTCAGCCGATGAGGCCAAGTTTTCTACCTGCTCACCAAAGTTTCTTCTCAGGATTGATGTACCGCCGGCTCCGGAAGAACCTATAAACCCAAGTGCAAACCGGTCGTCAAATGCCATAGTGACCAATGCTGCTTTCCCGTAGCGTGAAGTTCCTTCAATACCGATTCTGCCAGCATCCACATCAGGATCTGACTCGAAATAATCCATGGCCCTACTGGCCCCCCATGCCCAAGCCCGTAAAGCTCCCCATTGTTTTGGGGTCCGGAATTTGCCCCTGTTGGCCAGGCCTATGATACCTGACCTTAAGCCTGCTCCGTGGTCAGCCTGAATGCTTGAAGGAACCAGAATAGCGTATCCCCATCCTTTGGTAAGTAGTTGCTGTTTCCAGCGAGGTTCATAAGGAGAAATAAAATAACTATTTGGCTCCGCAGGAGGACTGCCAAATGGCCAACGGATAAACCCAAACTCCATTACAACCGGTACTGCTTTGTCAGCTGCTGCAGGTATTCCCAGCAGCAGTTCAATCTCCACATCCATTTCGGGAAAGGAAGAATTATCCACTTTACCGATAAGCAACTTCTCGGTTACCGGATAGCTTGCAATTACGGTATCCTTCTCGGCAACTACCCGCCAGGTCACAGCGGGCAAGTTATCTGGAAGTGCTCCATACATTTCCGTTTCCAAATCCTTAAGGATTTGAGGTCTTCTTAACTTCCACCAAGCCTCCTCGGAAGTAATCTGATCTCCCTCATTTGACACCAAAAGATCTGGCAAAGTATATTTGCTCACTTTTGATTCATCAGTGTTTGCTGCATTAGGGGCACTGAGATCTCCGGAAGGGCCTTGACGCATAGCTGCTTTAAGTCCCAGCTTTTGTTTCATCTCTTCGTAATCCAGCTGGGTCTGCCTATTAAGGCTGTCACGGTCCCAACCTTGGGCCTGAAGTCCATTGTCCACCAGTGACAGCACATTCAGTAAAACCAGAATTGACACCATTAGCACGTTCCTATTCGGCCTTTTTTTATTGTATCGATTGATCAGTTGTTGCATGTTACTATCTGATGAGGATCATTTAGCTTGAAATTCATATTTCTCACTTGCATTGGTGGACAAATCGTATTCATATATTTCATCTAAAACCAGCGGCACTAATTTAGATTCAGAAGCAAGCAAAGCCGGTTTTACTTCAGGAGTCTGAAAAAATGGATTGCTGTTTTTCCCAGTGGCTGGTTTAAGTCCTTTCCCATGCAATGGGAAATAAGACCGGATCCTGCATAATCCCCCCAGCGCGGACTTGATGACTACCTGTAGAGGTTTTTTCTCCTTCCATTCCATCGCCACTTCAAATCCACCTCTGGCACGTAACCCCCTCACTTTACCATCTTTCCAAGCATCGGGCAAAGCGGGCAAAAGATGGATAGCACCATCATGGCTTTGTAATAACATTTCAGCAATTCCCGCTGCACAACCAAAATTCCCGTCAATCTGAAAAGGTGGATGGGCATCAAACAAATTGGGATAGGTTCCTCCTTTGTGTTTTCCATCAGGTTGTATCGATGGTGACAGCTGATCTTGGATCAGCTTTAAGGCATGGTTGCCGTCAAGTAATCGCGCCCATAAGTTTACTTTCCAGCCCATGGACCAACCTGTTGATTCATCACCCCTTGCTTCCAAAGATGTTTTTGCAGCACTGAACAGTTCTGGATTACGATAGGGAGAAATCTGATTGGAAGGGTATAATCCGTATAAGTGTGAAACGTGTCGGTGATGATCTTCTGGATTGTCCCAATCATACATCCACTCCTGAAGTTGGCCCCAGCTTCCAATTTGCATTGGAGGAAGTTGCTCCAGCTTTTCGTTAATCTCTTGCCTCAGCTCAGCATCCACTCCCAGCACCTCTGCGGCACGTATAGTTTTGGTAAAAACATCAAAAACCAGTTGATTGTCCATGGTGGTTCCTGCCGAAACAGATGCTCCATGATCGGTAGCAGGTGCATTTTCAGGTGATACAGAAGGCACCACTACTAACCAGCCTTTGTCTGGCTCTTCCACCAAAAAGTCCAAATAGAATTGGGCAGATTCCTTGAGAATAGGGTAAACAGACTCCAAGTAGGCTTTGTCACCGGCATATTCGTATTTATCAAACAGGTGTTGGGAAAGCCAGGCACCGCCCATGGGCCATTGTCCCCAAAAAGCCCCGTCAACCGGCCCTGTAATCCGCCATATATCCGTATTATGATGGGTGACCCAACCATTCGCCCCATACATGTCACGGGCTGTTTGCCTGCCCGTTTCCGCCAAATCGCTGACCATTTGGACCAAGGGCTCATTCATCTCGGTTAGGTTGGTGATCTCTGATGGCCAGTAATTCATCTCGGTGTTGATATTGATGGTGTATTTACTGTCCCAGGCTGGTTTGAGCTGATCTGCCCAGATTCCCTGTAAATTGGCCGGCTGTCCACCGGGACGGGAAGAGGAAATAAGCAAGTATCGGCCAAACTGAAAATAAAGGGCCACTAACTGCGGATCATTTCCCTGTGAAAATTCAGCAATTCTGTCATCCGTGGGCTTACTCACAGCCTCAGTTTCCCCTAGATCAAGGCTCACCCGCTTAAAATATTGCTGGTAATCGGCCACATGATCATTTAATATATCGTCGAAGCCTTTATTGGTGGCCTTCTCCAGATAGGCATTGGCTTTTGCAGTCGCATCCCCAGAGATATCCTGGTAGTTCTCAAAATTCGTGGCCATGGAAATGTACAAGGTGGCATTATCCGCACCGGTTACTGATAAATTGTCATCTGTAGCAGACACTTTTCCACTCTCTGAGACGATTCTTACCCGTGCTTCAAATTCTACTCCTCCTTTGATGCCTTCATAATCACTTGAAATCCCAGAAAGGATCAATTCCTCATTGCCATTGGTTCGCAGATCAAATTGCCCAGGGCGGTCCATGGTGGCTGAAAATTCGAGGGCACCTGCTTTATCCGTTGTTATTTGTACCACAATTACCTGATCAGGAAAGGAGGAGAACACTTTGGTTTCATAGTTTACACCTCCCTTTTCATACCGGGTAGTTACAATGGCCTTTTCTAAATCGAGTTCTCTGGAATATTCGGAAGTTGGTTCCTCTCCATAAAAATTCAATCTCAAATTCCCCAATGTTTGATAAGGCATCCCATTTACACCGCTAAAAAACTTCTGATCGATAAGTCCCTGGGCTTCGTCATACTTTCCTTCAAAAATCAGCTTTCTGGCTTCTGACAAACCTTCTTTGGCCTCGGGCTTGTCATTTCGATAGGGCCTTCCCGCATATAAAGTATTTTCATTGAGCTGAATGGTTTCCATATTTGGATCGCCAAATACCATCGCTCCTAAACGGCCATTTCCAACCGGCAGGGCTTCCACCCATTGTTCCGCAGGTTCATCGTACCAAAGCCGCAAATGGGCATCCGAAACCTCGGTGCTTTGGTCCACCATTTCGGAAGTCCCACAGGACAGGAAAATCAAGGTGAAAATTGATAAAACGGTTATTTGTTTATTCATGGTTATATTAGGTTATATGGCTCAATATTGATTCCAGTGGACCAATGCCCGAGTCAGTGTTATCTGGTCATTTGGTCAACCAGTTAACGCCTTACGTAACTGGTTCAAAACCGAATGCTCCGAAGGGAAAATTTTGGTTTTCCGTTTAAGATTTCTCTTTTGCACATCTTTACGAATACTCATTAATGTCACACATAATAACAATTATCGAATACCTAATCCCGAATATCGAATCACAAGCATACTCTCGTAAAAATCATTTAGCATCCATTATCCCCACTTCACTCCGATAAATTCTGCTGTTCTTCTTTGGACATTTCCCACCTTACCCAATCCACTTCTACTGCTTCACTTCCTTGCAACACCAAATCCTGAATCCCAGAAGGCCTATAAGCCAGGGGAACAGTGATGGATTGCCATTCTGCATTTCTGTCCAGCTCTACCTCAGTGATCAACTGTCCCTCTTTGCTTCCTTGTCTGATTTGAACTTTTCCGCCTTGGGGAGCCCTGACTCTCCAAATCATACTTTGGGCATTTGCCTCTCCAAAATCCACCGCATCATATTTGATCCAACCTTTATCATTTTCCAAAACCATTTTCCAGCCTAGAAATGGATTTGCTTCATCCAAAAAGGCGATAGTAGCTCCTGTTTCACTGAGCTGACTGTAACGATCCAGATGGACTTTCTCAAAAGCACTGCTCAATCCTATACCTCGAAGTGTTGGCTTTACTTTTTTGATCTTTCCCTGATTATCAAAAAACAAGCTGTCTGCGCGTATAGACCTGTTTTTATCAAAGTCTGGAGAGAGATCATTATGATGATAAAACAAAAACCATTGATTCTGGAAATTCACCAAGGAATGATGATTGGTCCAGCACCCTGAGGGGGATTCATCCATGACCACCCCCTGAAACTCAAAAGGCCCCAAAGGATTGTCTCCTATGGCATATTCGAGCCTTTCCGTCTTATTTTCTACATGGGGATAGGTCATATAGTAAATTCCCTCACGCTCAAAGACAAAGGGCCCTTCTTTGAGCCCTTTGTTGGGCAAATCTTTTAGAATCTTTGGAGGAGAGGCTAATTCCAGCATATTATCCTTTAGCTTGGCCCCATAGATATGGCCTTCAGACCAATATAAATAGGCCTGCCCATCATGGTCTATCAGGACATTGGGGTCAATTCCCCTTACCCCTTTGATCGGTTCGTCTAGCGGCACAAAAGGCCCTTCTGGTTGATCTGCCACGGCCACTCCAATTGAAAAGCCTTTTTCATTTTCCTCGGCCTCTTTTTTTCTGGTAGGGAAGTAGAAGTAATATTTACCCTCTTTTTCGATACAATCCGGGGCCCACATACTGTAAGCCTCATCATCTGCCCAAGGGACATTTTCTTGACTGACGATCATCCCGTGATCTTCCCATTCCGTCAAATTTGAGGAAGAAAACACATGATAATCTTCCATGCAGAACCAGTCAGACCTTCCCTGGGTCTCATCGCAACGGATATCATGAGAGGGATATACATAAATGCGGTCACCGAAAACCCGGGCCGTTGGATCCGCTGTAAACTGGTCCATTACCAATGGATTTTGGGCTATCGCGGCCGTCCCCATACAGACCGCTACGCTGGTCATCCATGTACTTTTAATTATCAAATTCTTAATTTTCATATCCTAACACACTTAGTCCTGCTTTGCTATAGTTAAAATTTGGGTTGGTAAAACCTGTCAGGTTTAGAAGAATAGACACCCGAAAATTGAATTTTCCTCCATTTAAAACCTGAAAGGTTTTAGTCCCATTTCGGTAATATGACATGGTTGGATCAGTCACCAATTTTATCTTTGATATGGAAGTAATCAAAGTCCACATATCCTCCCGGATTTTTGGTGGCGTAATTGAATAAAGCAAAACGGTATCCCATAAAATGGGGAAGGGTGTATTTCATGTTCAGGACATTACCGATGGTTTTCCATTCCTTTCCATCAAAACTATAGAGAAACCTGGCCTGATCCTTCCGCTCTTTAAAATCACACTCGGCTTTGAAATAAACGATTTCTTGATTTAGCGGAACCTCCTCTATAGCTTTGGCTTCTCCTGAATTGGTATTGACCATAGTAATGGTTTTATGGCCGTTTTGGAACTTGACCCCGACTTGGCCATATTCCTTTTGCAAAAGGCCCAGACCCGCAAAATCACCTTCCTTCATCCCAGAGACATCCACTTTTGTGGTTCCTGTGGACTCCGGTCCGATGGTTCTCTGCGTTAGGGTGTTTTTGGCTGTCAAGAAATTGCTATCCACTCTGCTGGTGGTTAGCCGCCACCAACCTTCTCGTTCAGAAATGGACCAATGGTCAGGATCCGGATTATGGTTCCACTGCCAAACCAAAGGCAGGCTTTCATCTCCTGCTTTTCGTTCAAAATCATCTGAAGCCACAATTCCCGGGATAAGCCCCTTACTTGCCGGAAGCCCCTCCAAGGTTTCCGGTACTTTACCCTCAATGCCCAGTACCGGCCAGCCCTCTTTCCATTCCACTGGTACCAAATAGGGAATTCTTCCAACAGCCCCATTGTCACGGAAAAGATAGGCATACCATTTTCCACTTGGGGTGTCGATCAAACCTCCTTGAGCCACGCCTTTGTCCTGTAGCATCACCTTTCCTTCATAGGGCCCGGTTATCTGATCAGCCCTATGGACAATGACCGTCCTCATCCCCCCTTGGGGCCAAGAGATATTGAAGAGGTAATACTTCCCATTCACCTTAAACAATTGTGATCCTTCTGCAGGGAGCATCACATTGGGCCCAGATGGAGCAGTGGCATTTTCTATCAACACCCTTTCCGTACCGGGCTTGACTCCTGATAAATCTGCTTTTAACTCTACCATGCTGAGCTTTCCTCCCCCCCATATCATGTAAATTTTACCATCCTCATCGAAAAACAATGTATGATCATGATAGGAAGGAGAAAAGGAATGTGTTTTCCATGAACCCTTTTCCAGGTCATTGCTGGTAAAAATATAAGTCTTACCTGTGGTGGAAGAAAAAGTACTGAGGTAATAAGTCCCTTCATGAAATCTCAGGCAACTTGCCCAAGACCCCGCTCCGTAGGCGTTCTTACCATTTTCCAGATTAATCGCATCCACTTCCCCCAATCGATCATAAGCATAGCTGACCAGTTCCCAATTGGACAAATCCTTTGATTTCATAATGGGAACACCTGGGTTCATATGCATGGTGGTACTACTCATATAATAAGTATCCCCTACGCGGACCATGGACATGTCCGGTACATCTGCATGAATGATGGGATTTTTCGCGAACTGCTCTTGAGACTGCACGGTATGACTCCAAAAAATGGCCATGACTATGGTCAATGTAGGAAGTAATCTACCGATTTTATTCATTTTATATTTAGCCATATATCCTATTTTACTAATTGGCAAGTTGAATCAATTTTCCCACTATGGGTTTGGCTTTATTTTCCCTGTCAAAGAGTAAGGGATAATCCGTCCTCCCCCTTACCGGCCAATTGTTTTTCCAAGAATGGTGATCTGAAACACCCCAGAGGGTTACTCTGGATATTTTGTCCTGATGCTTTAGAAAAAGCGCGAAAAACTCCAAGTAACGTTCATTAAAAGCATGAGCCACACTATCCGGCATCCCCTCTGGATAGGGATTCATCTTGTCCTCATAATCCGCATTGTCCGAGATATTGGCCCCAGCTTCCCTATTTCTCCAGGGTGAAGGAAGCACAGAAAGGTCCAATTCGGTAACCATGACCTGCACACCCAAATCAGAAAAAGCCTGGATACTCTTTTCAAATTCCTCAATTTCAGGATGTTCTAAGCTGATATGCCCCTGCATACCTACCCCATCTATTCGGATGCCTTCCTCTTGAAGTTCTTTTACCATCTTGACCACACCTTCCCGTTTACCGGGTTGGGACATAGAAAAATCATTATAATACAGTTCTGCGTCGGGATCGGCTTCATGGGCAAACAGAAAGGCCAGTTTGATAAAGTCCTTGCCCAAAATTTGATAAAATTTACTGTTTCTATAGTTTCCATCATCCACTATAGCCTCATTGACCACATCCCAGGAATGCACCCGGCCTTTATATCGGCCCACTACAGTATAGATGTGCTTGCGCATCCGCTCTGTCAGCACTTCTGCCGACACCTCATTCCCCTCTTTATCGGTAAAAAACCATCTTGGAGCCTGAGAATGCCAAATAAGCGTATGGCCATGGATCTGCATATTGTTTTTCTCCCCGAATTCCACAAACTGATCAGCCAGATCGAAATTAAACTCCCCCTCACGCTGCTGTATCCGGCCGCTTTTCATAATATTTTCAGCGACAATGCCATTAAAATGCTCTTTTACAATTTGAATGGAAGAGGTATCCCTGCCTGTTATTTGCCATGCATTTAGCGCTGTACCAATTACAAACTTCTCTTGAAAAGCAGCTTTTAAGGCAACAGGAGTTGTTTTTACAGATTCTCCTGAAGTGCTGCAGGCACCAATAGCTATTAAAGTTCCACAGATAAGAATAAAGCAGAACTGCTTTTGAATAAATTGAAGTATCATTTTGTAATGTTTAATCTTTTAAGTTCTTATTCACCCGCACATATCTCAAACCCCTCCGCATATTCCTTAAACCACCCATTTACGGGCTTGGCGCAGGCCTCAGGATCGGCATTGTAAGCAATGCTTCCTTCAGGGTCTCCCCGGTCAATCAGGTTTTCCGGAGACAGCAAATTCCAACTCACATTGCCCGTTTCGTCGGCCAACAACTTAAAATTGGCACCAAAGCCCCAGCCATTGGCGACACCGGTGATGCCTCCTTTGCCCCATACACCGTATTGCTCCGGAGCCCAATCGATTTCCGTTACCGCTACGGGAGCAAAATCAGCTACGGGTTTGAAATTTCTTTCCCACTGTTGTCGAAGAACTGTGGGGTCATTGAGATCCTTGCCCCAATAACCGGGATACAGGTGTACGGCATATCCGATATTATCTCCCTGAATGGGATAATCTCCATAGCCCCGATAGTGGGACTGATATCCTGAACCGGGTATCCAAAGAATGTTATCAGCACCATTCTCCCTAATCTTATCCACCATAGGCTGAAAGAACTGGTTTAAGGCTTCATAATGGGCGGGCGTATCGCTGCCATATTCACCATTCGTACCCAAGATATGCACTGGCTCATTGGCCAATTCAAACATCACATGTTCTGTATTTTTAAGGTTCTGATTTTGGGAAAGGTGGTCCCAAATCGTCATCAGGTATTCATAATACTCGTCCCCCTTGGCAATTTGATGCGGACAGACCCCTGGAGGCCTAAGAATGATATACATTCCTCTTGTTTTGGCGTGATCAATCAAGGGCACGATGACCTCGTCCACAGCAATGACAAAACGGTCAAAATTAAATCGTGAAATATCATTCTCTGGAATAGGTTCTCCTGGAGTATTGGACCAATAAGGATCGATATGCAAGCGAACATAATTCAGAAACCAGCCATTCTCATCTCCAGAAGAGAGCTTGTCCATTACTGACTTGTTATAAGACAGACAAGCGTCCACATCATAATTATTCCATCGCCATTCCCCTACATGTCCCCCGTTGAACCAGGGACTTGGGGTCATGGCCACTCCATGCAGGTTCACCGTATTGCCACAGGGATCCTTCAAAAACCTACCTTCTACATGTAAAGGCTGGATCGGATTGGGCCAAGAGATGGCTGGAACTTTATCCTCTTCTTTATTTTCCTTCTCATCTGGAAAAGGATCTTCGGTCGTGCTACACCCTAAAAAAAGCCATAACATAACCAGCCTGCCCACATAAGTGGCATTTTTTATATTCATAGGAAGCAAAATCTAATTTATGACAGTAATAAAAGCCAGTGATAGCCAAGAGGCATATCACCGGCTACCCCCTAATTATAATCCTTGAAGTCCTTCTACAAAACCAACATAGGCCGGTTTCCTGTTAAAATTAAGATCCCAAAGGCCCTGACGCTCTCCTGGCAGCCATGAAGCATTATCAGGGCTGTCTGTAATGCCCCAAACCGTAATACCATATTGCTGTGCTTTCGGAACATACTCATTATAGGTATCCACCACATATTTATACATCTCGGCTTGCTGTTCCAGCATTTCGGGTGTAGGATTAGCTGAATTCACCCTGACATCCAGTTCTGAAACCTTGATCAGCTTTCCTGTTGCCGCCAGCATTTCAAACATCATGGCAATATTTTGCTTGTTGGAATCAATACCAATATGCATCTGTGTGCCGATGCCGTCCACCTGAGCACCTTGGCTTTCCAGATAGGCAACATAATCGATGATTCCCTGACATTTGTCCAGATTATATTCTAAGTTATAATCATTGATGAAATGAAGGTCATCAGGATTCCCATATTTCCTGGCCCACTTAAAGGCCTGAACAGCATAGTCTTTACCCATATAATCCTGCCAGTAGAATTCATCGGCTGCCATATCGGTCTTGCCAATCCCTGTTTTCAGTTCGTAAGGGTTTCCATCATCCATTGGCTCATTGACCACATCCCAGGCCTTTACATACTCAGCACTGTTGGTAACCATCTCTGATATCCACCTTTCCAATTCTCCAGAAATGATTGACTTCTTTTCCTCCGGTGTCTTCTGTACCAAAGTAGTACTGCCCCCAGAAAGTGAGGCACTGCTCAAAACCACATTGTCAATGTACACCGTACCGGCATATTCTCCATAACTTATAATAAGCCGTTCCCTGTCATCCGCCGTCGCCGTCGTAGTCAGTTCTACCTGCTGCCATTCTCTGGTAACCATCACCTGGCCAAAGCCATTGGAAGAATAATTAGGGCTTTGTAATTCGGGACGAATAATTCCCTCAGCGTCACCTTTAACCCAAAAGCTCAATTTGTAGGTTTCTCCATTTTCAAGCGGCTCTGCAAATCCATAAACGGTCTGTACTTCCCAGAAGCCTCCAGTAACAGAAGGGTTGGTGACAAAAAAGGCTTTGCCTTCTCCGCCAAATCCCATTCCGTCTTCAGTTATTCCTCGGGTAGAACCATTACCCCAGCCTCCCCAGCCAGTACCGGATTCAAAATCACCGTCTGCCACTAGGTTACTGATTGCAGGTTCTCCGTTAAGATCAAAGACATACAAATTGTTGATATCCAAATAATAAGTGACCCCTGGCACATATCCCATATCAAACTTCAAATTGAAGGAATCGCCTTGAAAATCACTTAGTCTAAACCTTATTTCCTTCCAGGACATAGACGTTTGGAAAGTAGGCGAAGCCGTACCTGTTCCCATCCAATCTATCTCCGGCTCATTATTGCCCAAGCCCTCAAAACTGATCCTGCCCTCACCAGCCATATCAGATTTGATATAGGCTACGATTTCGTACTCCATTCCTACCTCAGAAGCAATATCAGGGATAACGAACTGAAGGTCTTCTGGTGAAGATGCATTACCGCCAGCGGTCAGTTTAATGGCGGATGTTCCTTCGCCCATTCCTTTATTTGCTGCTATGGATACATCTCCATTGGTAGGGTTAGCTGAAAGCTCTCCTGTCAAAAGTCCGCCCAGGTCCAATTCATTGGCAAAAGCAGGGGAATTCACCACAAGCGGCTCCAATAGCCCATTCAAGTAGTTTGCATTTTGGTTGGCATGCCAACAGAGGGTATGACCATAAATCGAAGTTCCGGCCTCTGCTGCCGCTTGGTACATGGCATTGACGGCATCCATGCTCAGACTTCCATCGGATTGTACCACAGCGCCATGCTTCATACCATATCCCGCGGTGATTTCTTGGAAATTACTATTGATCAGCCGGTATAAAACACCCTTATTGGCATATTCGGATTGGCTCACTGCTCCCCCTAGAACAAAGCCAGGATTAGCGGTACTATCTATATAAGTCTTAAGGGTATTGTACGAATTCAGTTCTTCTTGTAGGGCAATACTTTCCGGTTTTTCGACTGAGTATTCATCCGTAGGAACATAATCCACACAGGATGAAGTTAATGACAAGGCTACTCCGCCTAGAAAATTGATATATCTTTTTTTCATGTTAGTCTCGGATTAATTCATCAATAGATTATTTCAGCACAGGACTAAATACCTCCATGCCCACTCCACGGTCTCTCAGCACCAAAGTATCCAATGTGGCCACATGCATTTTGGGCAAATCAATCTCATACTCCAAATAAACGGCATCTCTATCCTGATTTCCCCAACTGGATTTTTCACCATCCTTCACAAATTTCCCATTTCCAGAAGCTGTATAACCATCATTTGCTGCGGATACTGTACAGTTCCCCTGATCATCAAAGGTCAACAACAAGTCTGCATGAATATTTTCTCCCCCTTCACCAGCAAAGGTCAGTGGCAACAGCACCTCTGAAAGTGACTGGGTAAGTAATTCATTGATTTCATCGTCCTCCACATTCTCTTCATGTCTGATGATGGTTTCGTCAGGTATACCGGCTTCCTTTCCTGTTAAGATATCTTTACCTCTTCTTAAATAGTTTCCATGCCACTCGTTCACATATTTAAGGGCATAGAGGGTGAAATCCTTAGGGGCCGGAAACCAGTCGCCGGCAACGCCCCTACGGGGATTTTCCACCACCGGTACACCCGATAGAACTGAATCGGCATTGGTGACATTGGTAATCTTAACGGGTAACACAAAGGTTTTCTTGATAGCCCGAGGATCATTGAAAAAAGCCCCGGTCAACTGCACCTCTACTCCTCCGGCGATCTCCCCACGGGGAATGGTTACGGTCTCAGAGGTTAATTGGTAATATTCCGGGGAAAGGATTTCTATTTCATCCCCTCCCTCTTCAAATAGCAGTCCCTCGGCCAATGATTCGTCCACCTCGATCTGCACTGATACATCATTAGGAGAAGAATATACACCGCCTGTGGTGACCATCAACTTAAATTTGCCCTCATTGTCCAGTGAAGTATCAAAAATATCTTCCCCAAAAGTGATGGTACGGACTGGAAATTGATAAGCGAAGTATACCGTTTGGTAATCGAAATTAGGAAACTCCCAATCCTTATTCTCGCAGGATGAAATTATCAAGACAATCGCTATTATTATATATGGTATCTTTTTCATTGTTTTAGCTTTTAATTCTCTTTACAACCAATTGTTCTTAGCTTTCATATCAATTACCAACCGGTATTTTGTTGAAGCGCACTGAATTTCAAACGCTCGCCATAAGGTACCGGACCATAAATCATATAATCCTGATAAATCCGATTTTCCACATTGATAACAGAAAATTGATCCTCATTTTCTATGCGCATGCCTTGAGCGGTCTCTGTCAAGTCCAATTTCCATCTACGCAAATCCCAAAAGCGGAATCCCTCAAAGGACAATTCCAAGCGACGTTCATTACGGATCAATTCTCTCATGGCTGCTTGGTCACTTTTGATCGACTCTAAATAAGCATCTCCATTATCCCTACCTATTCCTGCACGCTCGCGGATGGCCTTGATTACATCATAGGCTGAAAACCCAAAAGATCCACTGGCCATTGGACCCCAAGCTTCATTGGCAGCCTCAGCATAAATCAGGAAAATTTCCGTATACCGTATTCTTGGTTGAAGGTGTCTTTGACTTGTATTTGCCACAGGGTCAAGGTTTACATCCTGACGTAGCAGTTTGCGCATATAATAGCCCGTACGGGTAGATGATTCTACCTTGTTAAGCCCGTCATTGGTGTCTGAATCCAATGCTGTATTGATCGTTGTCCCTGATGGTCCTGCAGTGCTTCCATTCACCAAAATGAATTGGGCCAACCTTGGATCCCTGTTTGCATAGGGCGCCTCTGCTGTATATCCAGAAGTAGGATCAGTTATGGGATAGCCATTTGCCATAGGAAAGGCATCCACCAAATTTTGTGTTGGATTGACCAATCCTTCTCCATATAGAGTTGGAGGAAAATTCTGTGTTTCCAAGTTATTGGTTGGACCACCTATAGATCCCCTCCAAAGAATTTCAGGAGGATTGTTTCCTGCTCCCAAAGCATCAATGACCCCTGTATTATTATACCAAGTCACCCCATTCGGGTCCAATCCGCTTACTCCTCCGATATCATTTAATAAACTTCCAGCATAGGTAGCAGCAGCTTCCCATTTGGTCTGGCCATTGTCCAGGTTAAAAGATGGACTGGCCGCCAATAAAGCTGCCTGTGCGCGTATGGCACGAACAATCCTACCAGATACCAACTGCTTGGCATCATCTCCGAATACCCTATTATAATCACTCACCTGAGCTCCGGATTCTCTATACTTGGTCGGAATCATCGCTTCATTATTGATATTATAATAATCCATGGGCAAGAGCTCAATGGCCTTTTCTATATCAACATATAGCTGTGCCATACAGGCATCAAAGCTTGCCCGTGGCATATTAAAATCGGAATCCACTGTTTGGGGCTCGAGAAATATAGGAACTCCAAGTAGTTCTCCTCCGGCTATTCCTCCGTGGGCCTGTAGCAAATAATACATAAATAAGGCCCTCAAGCCGTAGGTTTCACCAGTCAAACGGTCCAAAAACATTTGATTGACATTGGGATTGGAGGCATATACTGTATTGCCAACTTCCAATAACATCTCGTTGAGATACTGTATAGCTGAATTGGCTGAAGACCACCGGTCCACTGGATTGTTATTCGAGGCCCACTGACCAGTAGCCATATTCAAAAAGCCACTGTTAAGGTCATTACTGACGGCATCATCAGTCGCCATTTCACTGAAATTATAACCATTGGTAGGAATCCTTAAATAGGCATTCAACAATAGCCCCTGTATCATACCTGGTCTTTCCCTTATCAGTTCCTTACTTTGGATATTTTCCAATGCCGGATCAATCAAATCACTACAGCTTGTCAAAGCCACTAATCCTGTAATGATAGCTGCTATTTTAAGATTTGTTCTCATGTTCATTTTGGGTCTTGTTAAAATTTCGCTTTAACACCAATATTATAAAACCTGGTCTGTGGAGCATTTCCAATGTTCATCTCCAAAATATCCCTGTTTGGAGCAATGGTCAGTAGATTCGCACCATTGGCATAAATATCCAGCCCCTTTAAGAACCGCTGGCCAAATAAGCTGTTAGGGAATGAATAAGAAACCTGCACCCTTGTTAAATCAAAACGATTGGTACTGTACATCCAAAAATCAGAACTACGAAAGTTGTTGGCTCCATTTAATGTGGTCAGACGTGGGAAGGTTGCGACATTCTTTGTAGCCTCTGTCCATCTACCCCTCACCACTTCTGAGTACTTGTCATCCCCATTGACCCAGAAGTAATTATTGGTCTTCATCGCATAGGCTCCTGTGCGGGCAGTCCCTAAAGCAAAAAAGGTGAAGTTTTTATATTTGGCTGATAGGTTGATGCCCATGGTCAATGGAGCTCCTGACCAGCCTCCTCTACCGAGATATACCTCATCTTGCGCATTAATAATACCATCATTGTTTTGGTCTTTATATTTGATATCACCAGGTTTCACCTCTCCAAAAGCCTGTTCTGGAGAACTTTCTATATCATCTATCCCTGAGAAAAAGCCCAAGCTCTGTAGCCCCCAAATACCATCCAAGGGTTTTCCAACTCTAGTTTGGTAATCAAACTCAAAATTTTCTGATCTTCTGGAAGCTTTGGTATCATAATAAATACCCGAGAAGCCTAAACTCCAATCCACCTGTCCAACCCGCTTGTTCAGGTTCAATTGAAAATCAAATCCTCTTCTTTCGTCATTATTATAATTCACATAAGGTATCCATGAAGAGATAGGCCATCCGGTCACAAAGTAGTTAGGGTATATATTACTGTCCTGAAGGAACAACCCTGTCATTCTACTGACAAAGACGGAACCGTTCAAAGTCAATAATCTATCAAACAAGGAAGCATCCAGACCCACACTGATTTCCTCTCTTTTTGGGAATCCAAGATCATAATTTTGCCCTCTTCTGACATCAGTGGCCGTGTTGTTCAAACCATCTTTCCACTCATACCAAGAGCCTTCATCCGTATATATACCTTCATATAGGTAATATTCATTTATATCCAGATCGGTGTGAAGTATACCTCCTGACACAGATAATTTAAGATCATCCACTACTGAAGAGGAAGCCAAAAAGTCCTCCTCGCTAAGTCTCCATCCCAGAGCCAAAGTAGGAGAAAAAGCTTTGCGGTTATCCGGTGCCAATTTGGCACTATGGATCATCGCCCCACTGAAATCCAGGTAATACTTTGATATATAGTTATAACTACCGTGGATACCAATATTGGCATTGCTCACCTTATGATAGATCCCGGACTCACCCGTCTGAAAACCATTGGCTATCAACATGGCAGAGATATGGTGCTTATTGTCGATATTTTTCTGGTAATTCAATTGACCGGAAAATGACAAGGTCTGTCTAAACCAGTTATTGCTGATATTTTGGGTCTTGGAACTGGCATCCTGCCCATATCTGGTCAAGCCGGCAATTTCATCCATCCCGTTATAATTGGTCCAGTTAGGCTGGTAAACAGCATAGTCATTATTAAATGACAGGTTATAAGAAGTGGCATAGTCCAGTCCAAAAAGTGAACTAAAGGAAAGTCCCTCTAATACATTTCTTAAATCGGCATTTAGGCCGGCATTAAACTGGAACTGTCTACTGGTATATTTTGACGATCCACCTGCGTAACTGCCTGCGATAGGGTTAGTCTGATCCAGCTGGGTCCCTCCCAATAAAAATCTACCATCGATCAAGTGCTGGCTGTTCTGCACATAATTCTGGGCAGTTTCATCCTCGGGAGACAACATATCAATAGGCACCAATGGTGCAAAACGATAAGGCCTTAGCGTAGCGGATCCCCCCCAGTAATCCGCATTGATTCCTTTTCCATTATAAAAGATGGCTGCCGCATCAACCTTGGCAGAAATATAGTCGTTAAGGTTGAGGTCCACATTTCCACGTACATTGAACCTTTCATTACCATTTTCTGCAGCCTGACCAAAATCCAGTACAGACCCTTCAGACCAAAAACCCACATTGGTATAATACCTTGCACTTTCATTACCGCCCTGGATTTCCATCGTGGCATCATAGCGGGTATAGGCTTTTTGCAGGTAGTCATCTGAAAAGTAATCCACATTTGGATAGCGATAAGGATTCTTTCCAGAAGCGTGATTAAAGATTTCTTCCTCAGTGTAAAGAGGACTTAAACCATCATTTGATCTGGCTTCATTATACAGGCTCATATACTCAGCTGATCCTAAGTATTTAGGGTAACTTTTTGGCACGTTCACGCCAATATTAGTACGGACGTCAATCGTTTGCTTAGTGGCTGCACCGCGTTTGGTTGTAATCAGTAAAACTCCTTTGGCCCCCCTACTACCGTAAAGTGCTATTGCATTCACCCCTTTTAAAAATGTAATCTGGGCTATTTCAGTAGGCATCACACTACCAATATCACGGGGGACACCATCTACAAGTGTCAAATAACTGCTATTTCCCCATAGATTTCCATTAAATCCACCGACAAAAGCTTCCATACCATCCAATGGATAGGTGATATAATTCATATCCATGATCTCTGGCATGTTTACAGATGACACTCCCCCCATCAGATCATTCTTGTCCTTGGTTTGGAAAGCCACCAAAACTTCTTCTCCCTCCAGGTAAGGAAATAATACAATTTCTTCCAGTTCAGCATACACTTGAAGTATTTTGGTCTCATAACCTGGAGCCTCTACCCCTATATAGGTATTTAAGGTTACCTCCAAATGCACTGTTCCCAAACTATCAGACACTGCTGAGTACCCATCTTGGTCACTTTTGACAATAGCACCGCGGACAGGTTCGCCTGAACTTGTTTTGATCGTGGGATCAATGCTGATTTTCATTGTTTCCTGCGCAATAAGGCACAGTGGAAACAGCACCATGTATGCACAGCAGAGCAAAGCTATTTTTATATATTTCATCATGTTTGTTCATTTTTATAAAGGGACAAAAAAACTGATACTACCATCCCGGATTTTGATTGAATTCAGGATAAAGGCTCACATCAGCTAGCTTGAGCGGCAACCAATAATGTTTGGAAGTAAAATTTCGCTCAATGATCACTTCCTCCCTCATGTTCACAATGCGGTTTTGGGTAGGGTCATCGGTATTGAATTCCCCTGACCTATCAAACTCAAATGAAGTTTTGGTGGTATAAGGCTCCTCGATAAGTAGCATCCATCTGCGAAGATCATTAAATCGATGTCTTTCAAAAGCCAATTCCACCGCTCTTTCCCTTCTTAATTCCGTTAGAAAATCTCCAACTGATCCTAAAAACTTATCATGTATTCCAACCATACCAGCACGGTCACGAATTACATTTACTGCCTCTACAGGCGTTTTTCCAAAGGTCGAAGAAGTGGCAGCTGTACTGTTATACCCCATCAAGGTGGCCTCTGCATACATCAGGTAGATGTCAGCCAGCCTCATATAAGGCACATTGATATGTAGGGCAACTCCCCAATCATAGGCCCTATCATATTTATTGGCTGTCAGTGGAGAGAATTTACGTGAGGCATACCCTGATAGGCTCCCTGTCACCACTTCTCTATAACTACCTCCCGTATGGAGATTTGCATATCGATTAACTTGCTGATTAGGATCTGGAATAGCGCCTTGAACCACTTTTACACCATCATAAACAATCGCCTTGTAAAAACGTGGATCACGACCTTTCCATGGATAGTTAGGATCATACCCTGATTCAGCATCTGCTTGGGTAATATCATCCGGCAACGGCAGGCCATTGGACATCCCAAAATTATCATGAACATAATTGGCAGTAGGATAGAAATTTGTCGGATCACCTTCATCCATGAAGGTAGGTTTATACTGCTTTGAAATTCGCCAGTGGGTATCGTTGGCAGAGTAGTACACCGACCTGAATATAGCCTCAGTTCCACCGGGCAAGGCCCAGTTTTGACTTGTGGTATAAAAATTATCATGATACTTGTCAAAAGGTAACAAGGCGAATTGGGTTTCCCCGCTTTCTACAAGTTGTAATAGTTGGCCAAACGTATCTGCAGCCTTCTTACAATATTCCACATGATAAGTTTCGCTTCCTGTGGATACGGAATTCATCAAGGGGCTTCCTGCCCAAAGGTAATTTTTACCCAAATAGCCCAAGGCCATGATCTTGTTGATCCGTTGCTGGTTTTTGCCCAATGTCCTTCTTCCTGTCGTGGTATCATCCCAATCAATCGGCAGTAATTCAGCAGCTCTTTTCAGGTCCTCTGCCACCCTATCGGCGCATTCATGGTAACTTAAGCGTGGTAAGGTCAACTGCTCATCACTGGGCAAAACTTGATCAATATAAGGCAGGCCTCCAAAATACTGGATCAAAGAAAAATGGAACCAAGCCCTGAAAAACAACAACTGTCCCTCAATCAACTGCCGCTCTTCTTCAGTGGCATCTGTCATCAGGGAAAGGTTTTCCAATCCCATATTGGCTTTGCGGATACCATACCAGGCAAGTGGCCAAAGTCCTTTATTTTTATGATTCCTATCAGTATTAGCTGAGGAGGCATCCAACCACCCATTGTTTCCTGCACCATTTTCTACCTGCCAGGCCCAAAAATTACCTCGGTCTACGTTATAGGAAAAGGTAAAGGTCCCGGCTGTGGATTCAATTTCATCCTCTCCCCAGTTCCAGGAACTTACCCAATTGGACAAAGTGAAATTGGGTACACAATGGTACAACTCCTCCACATAGCCCTGAAAGTTGGTGAAATTTTGGAAGGCCTGCTCCTCTGAAATGATGGATTCCGGTGCTCTCTCCAGATAGTCTTCGCAAGAGGAAACGATCAAAAACATCGCTATCCAAATGGATCCCCTCAATAGTGATTTTATAACATTATTCATTGGATTGGCTCGTTTAGAATGTAACATTTAGACCCAAATTGATTCTTCTAACTGTAGGATAGGCGCCTTGATAAGAAGGACCTCCAAAATTGGACTCTCTGTCATCTGGCATATCCGTCCATAGCAAGAGGTTATTGCCATTTATGTATAGGCGCATGTTGTTCATCCCCAGATTCCTCACCCAATCCGACTGGAAATTATAGGCGATTTCCGCATTCTTTAGTCTCAGGTAGGAGCCATCATAGAGGTACCTTGGACCATTATTATAGCTGGAAGGTTGTGACCGCCATCGGGGCAATGGAGAATCTGCACCGGTATTTTCTTTGGACCAATAGCTTCCTTCATCATAAACTATATTCAGACCTCCTGCCAAGCTGGTCAATGAAACATCCCTGGTTACATTGTTTACTCCATAAAACTGTAGGTAAAGGCTCACCCCTTTCCATTCCACTCCTACATTAGTACTGTAAGTGTTTTGTGGTACTCCTGAATAACCATAAGGAGCAGAATCAAAGGCATCAACGATGCCATCTCCATTGAAATCAACGATATAGAAATTACCTGGAAGTTTGGCCATATCATTGGTATTGTGTCTAGGACTGCCATACAGCTCGTCCCAAGTGTTATAATAACCTGCACTGATATGGCTTCTGTATTGTCCAAGCTGGTAGCCTGCATTTTTCTGATAATCTGGACGCAATTCCGGATCATCTCTGTTAATCACTTGATCAATGGCATGGGTCATGGCAACATCTCCCCAGAGCCTGATCCCACTATCAAAGGAATGATTCAGGCCAATGGTAAATTCATAACCTTCTGTCTCTACCCTACCCAAGTTGGCTGCAGGGGCATTGGCTCCATAGTAGCTGGGTACTGAACGGCCGCTTGACATTAGGATATCCACTCTATTGTCGCGGAACCAGTCTACACTGCCATTGACCAGACCATTAAAAAAACCAAATTCAAGTCCTAGATTATATTTATAAACCGTTTCCCAATGCACATTTGGATTTCCTATGGCATTTTGCCTATACCAGGTATAAGGGCTGTCTTCACCAGATTGACCAATCACTCCCATTTGTGATGTGCCCCCATAAGCCCATTGATCCATAAATAAAAATCTTCCGCCGATATTATCATCACCTACTTCTCCATAAGAAGCCCTAAGTTTCAATCTGTCCACAAAGGATAGGTTTTTGATAAAATTCTCTTCGGAGATATTCCAACCCAATCCACCTGAGGAAAAGAAGGCAAAACGGTACTCCGGAGAAAACTTTTCGGAACCATTATAAGCACCGTTATATTCGATCATATATTTATTTTTATAGTCGTAGGTAGCCCTGAACACCCAATCTTCACGGTAACTAGGGATTACACTCCCAATGGCATCTTGCTGTCTGTTCATCAAGCCCATAACAGAGTAATTATGCTTATCAGCAATATTCCCGGCATAATTCAGCTGAAACTGATAAAACATTCTTCGCTGCGCTCCCTGAACGGTTCCTCCTTCATTTTGCCAGGTAACGGCCTCGACAAAATCAAATCGGGTATTACCATCCAAAAGATTCCTGTATTCAGGAACTCCTGTAAAAGGGTTAATCCATTTGGTAAATGGGCTGTTATAAAGGTCATTTATCCCCCTATCAACTTCCTGAAAAGAATTATCCACTGCCAAAGTACCTCTAAAATTCAATCCCTTTAAAACCATATCAAGGTCTTGTTCCAGCACAAAGTTGGTGGACAGACGTGTAGTCGTGATGTATTCGGCCCCACTGGCTGCCAGGTTTAACAAGGAATTTGTAACCGCATAATCGTCCGGGGTATAAGTTCCGTAAGCCCCATCCGAGTACCTGGGTAAAAAAACATCTGGTGGACTTTTATAAGCAGAATTCCAATAACTTTCTGGGAAATCATAGGCCCAGGGAGCTTGACGAACACCATAGGTACCGCCAAGATTTACCCCCAACTTAGTCGAGGAAGTCAGCTGAAAATCAAGGTTACTCCTAAAATTGATCCTATTATAGTTAAAACCAGCCTGATAGCCTCTTCCTGTATCAAATTTACGGAACAAATCGCCTTCATATTGGTAGTCTATACTGGCAAAATATTTGGTAAAATCAGTTCCCCCTCGAATCCCCACATTGGCATTATAAGCCATGGCCTGATCCTTGAAGACCACATCCTGCCAGTCCACATTCGGGTACCGCTCCATTTCTTCCAAATTGGCCGGAAAGCGGTACTTTAACCTCATATCTTGGGGTATCATCTCATCCCAACTATTTGGGCTCAAGGACAATTCACGTTCAATCGCCAGATTCCGTACACCAATAGCATCATATGAATCCAGCTTGCCCGGTAGTTTGGAAACAGATTTCATGGTCGTGCTTATATTGGCGGTAATCTCTGCTTTACCTGAACGGCCTCTTTTGGTGGTTACGATGATCACACCATTAGCACCTCTTGAACCAAAAACCGCAGTTGCAGATGCGTCTTTCAGTACGGAAATAGATTCTACGGAATTGATATCCATATTAGCAAAGAATTCAGGCCTCTCCACTCCATCCACCAAAATCAAAGGTGAATTTCCGTTCCAGCTATTTTGACCTCGAATCACGATTTGGGGCATTTCTTCGCCTGGTGTACCCACACTGGCAGTAGTGATCACCCCTGGTAAATTACCGGTTAGGGCCTGTCCCACATTGGAAACCCCTCCGGTACGTTTAAGCACTTCCCCATCGGTTTGGGTAACTGCTCCTACGATGGTTTCCTTTTTCTGTTCGGCATAGCCCACTACCACTACTTCATCCAGTGATTGAAGATCCTCTTCGAGAACAACATCTATGATGCTTTGAGCACCTACCTGTACTTTTTGTTCTTTAAAGCCAACAAAGCTGAACACCAAGGTCTCGCCTTCGTTTACGTCAATACTGTATTCCCCGTCAATGTTGGTGACAGTACCTTTTGTGGTACTTTCTATCCTTACAGTTACTCCTGGAATAGGTAGACCTTCTCCATCAACTACTCTTCCTTTAATTTCAATTACCTCAGTAATTATTGCTCCACCTCTATCTGACTTTAGCGGATGCTTAGGTTCATTGGTATTAGCATCCTTCAAATGAAGTCCTATTTCATTTCCAACAATAGTGGAATGGGCATTTCCTTTTGGGCCTATGGCCAGTGTTACTATAAATAGCCACTTCAATAAGAAGGTGCCCCCCACATATTTGGAAAACTTATCAGTTTGCCTGGGTATTTCTTTTTCCATATTGTTTCAAAGTTTTGTATGCATCAAAATTGAAAATTGCCTTTATCGATTTTGCTTGAGTAAAAAGACTTAAAGACGAAGTCAGTTTATGCTGCACCTATTTCAACTGCTGTTTTGGAATTGCTTTTTCATGGATTATGGAAATTTTGGGTTTGTTATGAAGATTAAATATGAAATGAACTGCCTCTATATTTATTCTTGTACAAGAGCTTTCGAAAAGGGTAAGGCACCTAAGACCTTAATGAATTTTTATGTATTTATTACACTTATTTAAGTGAATACAGGCTCCCTCCAAGCTTGTCGCTAAACATTATAAGCAGCCTGGGTTTCAGGATTTTTTATCCTTTAAATCAGGATAATCAACCAGTTTTAACAAAAATTCAAGGATGACTCTAGGTGAAATTTTCGTAACCCTTAGCTTATGGCGTTCCTGAGGAAAATAGATAAGACTGCTGGTGGACTATCGTTCACGGTATGAAATTTCAAAATATATTGAATTTCCTTTTGAAGAAATGACAGAAATAATTGTTGCCCTTTGGAAAAAGGACTTGCGGCGAAAAACTTTTTAATGATAGCTTTCATTCTGGGTTTATTTATGGTTTAACCATTTGATAAATCAACATTGAAAACCATAAATATTGAGGAATACGAGAAAAACCTATCCATTATCACTTCATTAGCAACAAGGAATTTTTCTTTACAACTACCATAAGGTAATTGTGACTCAAAAAAGATTTAGGAAAATAGGGTTATACCTAACTTTGCGTTCGTAAATATTTCTATTTTTTATCAATTGACCAAATATTTTACAGATTAATTAAAGCACCTCTATTTCAAAAATAGTTGAAATCATCATAATCCATATGATTTAGACATATCATATGGATATAAAGCTTCAAAACAATCTTCAAACCCTCTACAATCCGAATTGAAATAAGTACCGAAAAATCAACAATATTGCACGATATTTTTTTTTTATACGTCACCTTAATTAAAAATTTAACTTTTTGTATTCATACTATGCTCGATGATTAGCTAACCCAAATGAATAATAACGTGTAATGCCACTTATTGCTATATTTTATTATTAGCACTCTTACAGACACACCTATATTTTATTTATCTTGGTTTTACTTCTACTTACGAAAAAGTTTTATGCCAAAAAAAACTACAATTAAGGACATTGCCAAAATATTAAAAATTTCCTCCTCTACCGTATCTCGTGCACTTTGTGATTCTTATGATGTGAACCCAGAAACAAGGGAAAAAGTACTAAAGTTGGCGAAGAAGCTTAATTACAAACGTAATTTTGGTGCTGCAGGATTAGCAGGAGGAAAGACTCACAATATTGGAATAATTCTACCCCATATTACAGTCCACTATTTTTCAATGATCATTACAGGGATACAAGAAATAGCATTAGCTCAAGGGTATAAAATCATTTTATATGTTACCAACGATTCTCCCCAACTGGAAAAGGAAGTCCTATCTGATCTAAATGTACAGAACCTCGACGGTTTATTGGTCTGTGTGTGTACTGGTTCAGACGCTAGAAACGAGTTTGAACAAATTATGGAACAGGGCACCCCCATTGTTTTCTTTGGCCGAATTTTAGAAAACATACATGCCTCATCTGTCCAACAAGACAGTTACGATGGTGCATTTAAAGCCGTGGAATATCTAATCCAAAAAGGGTATAAAAAAATAGCTCATATAGGTGGACCTTCACACCATTTATTTACACAAAAGCGTCTCATGGGTTATACTGATGCACTCAGAAAACACGATATGGAAATAAATCCTGAATGGATTACCCAATCTGGTTTTTCTCAATCAAATGGGGAACAGGATATGGAAAAACTTTGGAACTCTAAGTCAAAGCCAGATGCCGTTTTTGCTGTCAGTGATAGAAAAGCTGTTGGAGCAATATTGGCCCTAAAGCGCTTAAATGTTCAGATTGGTAAAGACTTTGGAGTTATTGGTTTTACAAACGACCCCATGTCAACCATAATTTCACCTACATTGTCTACAATAGCTGAACCCGCCTTTGAAATCGGAAAGCAAAGTTGTGAATTACTTTTACGACATATTGCAAACAAGAATAGGTTTGAAGCCAGAGAAATCATATTAACTGGAGAATTGATAATAAGGGAATCCACTAATAGAGAAGCTTAGAACATACATTGCATAACTAATCCTAAACACAGTTTCCTTTATATCAACGGGAACGTTCCCGTTAATATAAATATCCATTACCTTGCTTACATAGGTACAAAATCATAATTTTTTACGTGGAAAAAACAATAAAACTGACCCAATCAAAGATATGAGCCGTAACCGTCGATATTTTTTAAAAAGTTTGGCTTCAACTGGACTAGGATTGTCCATAATATCCCCCACTGTGGATGGCTTAGCTATGCTACCGAAGGTTATTGATAAGGGAAAACGTGTTGGGATTATAGGCTTGGATACATCACACAGCTTGGCATTTACAAAAGCTTTCAACACACCAAATCCTGATTCAAGACTAAAGGGTTATCATGTGGTGGCGGCTTATCCCTTTGGGAGCAAAACAATTGAATCCTCAGCCAAGCGTATACCTGGATACATAAAAGAAATAAAAGAATATGGAGTAAAAATCGTCAATTCCATTGATTCATTATTGGATCAGGTAGATGTTGTACTCTTGGAAACAAATGACGGACGCCTTCATCTCGAGCAAGCACTACCTGTAATAAAAGCTGGAAAGAGCCTTTTTATCGATAAACCAATAACGGCATCACTGTCCGATGCAAAAACAATTTTCGAAGAAGCGGAAAAATGTGGGGTACCCGTGTTCTCTTCTTCTTCTCTTCGATACGTTAAAAATATTCCAGACATTATTTCGGGAAAAATTATTGGTAAAGTCACTGGAGCTGACACCTACAGTCCTGCTATTATCGAAGCTACACATCCCGATCTATTCTGGTATGGTATCCATGGTGTTGAAATGCTTTTCGCCCTCATGGGACCTGGGTGTACACAGGTATCACGCATTTCCACTGAAGACACCGATATTGTAATTGGTATATGGAACGATAAGCGTATAGGAACATTTCGTGGAACACGAACGGGAAAACATGCATTTGGAGGGATCGCTTTTGGAGAAAAAGGCCAAGTACCAGTATCTCCTTATGAAGGCTACCTACCGCTACTCTACAAAATAGCTGATTTTTTCGATAGCGGAATTCCTCCAGTTAAACCCCATGAAACCTTGGAAATTTTGGCTTTTATGGAGGCCGCAGATGAGAGTAAAAGGCTTGGAGGATTATCCGTTTCAATTCCCCAATTGACGTAAGGTAATATAGGCCATCAAACCTGTACTTAGTTGCATAACGCTTTCATCCACATCAAAAGTGGATGTATGTAGGTCCGAGGTAATTCCCTTGGACTCATTGCCTGTTCCCAGTCGGTAGAAACAGGCATTTGTTGCCTGGGAATAATATGCAAAATCCTCCGAGGCCAGCCAAAGGTCTAAATCTACCACCTTTTCTTTACCAAGAAATTCTTCTGCGTAAGTCCGTATTGCTGAAGTTAATTTAGGTTCATTCACCAGAAATGGATATCCCTCACGAATTTCAAAGCTACAAGAGCCTCCCATGCTACCGGCAATGCCCTCTGCCATTTTCTTCATTCTTCCAAGGGCCTCCTTGCGCCATTGTTCATCCAGGGTACGGAAAGTTCCTTCTAAATAAACTTCATCTGGTATTATATTGGTAGCTCCATCGGCTATAACTTTTCCAAATGACAATACACTGGGTATTGTCGGGTTTGCTATTCGGCTTACAACCTGCTGTAAAGCGGTTATGATTTGAGCGGTTATTACCACGGGATCTATATTGTGTTGGGGTTGAGCCCCATGACCTCCTTTTCCTTTTACCCTTACAAAAAGTTCATCATTTGAAGCCATATATTTTCCTGACCTAAAGCCAACATTTCCCTTGGGAAGTTGCGGCATAACATGTTGCCCAAGCACTGCATGGGGTTTGGGATTTTCCAAAACCCCTTCTTCAATCATAATTTTGGCTCCTCCCGGGGGGCGCTCTTCTCCTGGTTGGAATATGAGTTTTACTATCCCCCCAAATTCAGTTTTTAACGTTTGTAATATTTGCGCCACTCCTAATAAAGTAGCGGTATGTACATCATGCCCACAGGCATGCATTACACCTTTATTCAATGAACCATAGTCTCTTCCTTCAATCTCAGTAATTGGGAGGGCATCCATATCCGCACGAAGAGCAATAACTTTATCAGATGCTAATTCACCCTCTATTTTCGCCAAAACACCAGTCTTAGCGATGCTAGTACAAGAAATACCGAGCTTTTCAAGCTCGGCTTTCACATAGGCACATGTCTGAAATTCCTCAAATGACAATTCCGGATATCGGTGTAAATGTCTTCTCTTTGCTATTGTAGCATCGTTAATTTCAAGAGAAATTCTTTCTATTTTATCCTTTAATCTCATTTGTCATCAATTGAAACCAAATTACCTGACAAGAATAAACGAACAAATTCATCATCGTTCAATTCAGGGTAATCTTTATAAACACGATCAATTTCTTCCAATTGTCCAGGGGATAACTTTTCATTTGGATTCAAGCACCATATACCTTTAAGTAGTCCTTGCCTTCGCAATACCTCATGTATTCCGGGTATACAGCCATGAAATGCATTGGCCGGGTCAAATAAAGCCGCATTGACATCGGTAATCTTAATTCCTTTTGTCAACAAATCCGATGCTGACTGAGGATCAGGATTTTGCTTATACGCTCTTACTTCTTCTAAAAGTTCTACTGCCTTTCGTGTCCATACCGCCCAATGCCCGAGTAATCCACCACGAAATCCCACAATGACATCCTTCCCTGCGACCGGGAAAGAATAATCAGTAAGTAAATCTGCCACAATATTATCATCATTCCCTGTATACATGGCAATATCTTCCCTTCTTGAAGAATTAGCTACAGCTCGCATGACATCAAGTGTCTGGTAGCGGTTAAATGAAGCACATTTGATAGCCTCAACACCTTTTATTTGGACAAGTTTCTCCCAGAAGCCGTAAGAAAATATCCTTCCCCCAACAGAAGGTTGAAGGTAGAAACCAAAGACAGGAATAACCTTTGCTACCTCTTCAGTTCGTTTCAATATCTGGGATTCTGTATACCCCTTTAAGCCCCCCATGCTTAGAAGACCAATATCATAACCCAATCCTGTAGCAATTTCTGCTTCTGATACAGCCTGTTCTGTAGGTCCGCAGATACCCGCTACCTTAATAAAGGGCCTTTCCAGTGACGCTTTGTCAACCTCCTCTTTTGCCAAGGCTAATATTTTTTCAAATAGGCCAACTCCTGGATCCCTAATTTCAAATTGAGTGGAATGCACAGCTACAGCTACTCCTCCCTTAATGGAAGAACCGGGATGCTTTATCCCTTCATTTTGGGAGGTTTCGTACAGT
>NZ_BAAHAP010000031.1:0-64601 GCF_054777495.1 Echinicola sediminis
GCTTGCGATTGTCAAACTGCTCAATGAATTGCACGTAGGTGTGACGATATTCTTTTTGCTAAGCGGTTTTATTCTTACCTACAAGTACTTGCTCAAAGACGGTTTAAGCTATACAAGGTATCTTTGGAACCGGTTCACAAAAATTTTCCCTTTGTATTTTCTGCTTACCAGTCTCACTTATGGGATTACAAGCTGGTATTATCAACAGTTCACGTCTCTAAAGTTCCTTGAATTGTTTCTGAACCTGACGCTCTTAAAAAGTTTCTTCATAGATTATATTTTTACTGGAATTGCCCAAACTTGGACGCTTACAGTGGAAGAATGTTTTTATATTGCCTCCCCGCTGATGGCCCTTATTCTTTTCAAAAACCCAAAGAAAAGACTATTGACACTTCCTTTGATGATAATATCAATCGGGATCATGCTTATGTATTTGGGGCAGTTGATTTTGCCGGCAGGATTTATTCCATCTCTGCGATTTTTATTTAATTTTTCCTTTTTCGGTAGAATCTTTGAATTTGTGGTAGGGATGGTATTGGCCAAACTCTTTATGGATGAAAAATATCGCTCGAACAAACATTTTACGCTGACCGGATGTCTGGGAATACTTCTTTCCATCTATTTATTATCATCAATTGCCAACTATCCTCAAACAGGTGACCATGATTGGCTTGGAATTATTATCAACAATGCTCTGCTGCCCATTATTGGAATAGCTCCCCTGATCTGGGGGCTACTTAACGAAAAGACATGGTTAGGTCACTTTTTAAGTTCACCCCCGCTTCAGGTGTTAGGAAAAAGCAGTTATGCCTTTTACCTAATCCATATAGGAATTTTTCAGGAATATCTTTTTCTCCACATTCCTTCTTTATTTACGCTGCTCCTCCTACTCTATTTATTATCCTTCTTTCTCTACTATTGCGTAGAAACTCCGCTAAAAAAGAGGTTAAGGAACCTCATTTAACGGGATTTCAGGAAAAATCTCCCTTATCAGTAAGATAAAAAAGCGTTTTCTTTAACTGATATTATTAAGTTTGCGTTTCATGAATTTTCTATAAAAGCTCTTGCCTCTTGTCTCATTTTTTGTGAATCAAACGTATTAGTACCATTAGCCAATATTTGACTGCTTTAATTAATGTCACAACTTAGAAGCATTTCGATAATTATCCCCAATTACAATGGGCGTGAGTTATTGAAAAAATACCTTCCGTCCACTTTTAAAGCTGCCGCTGCAGCACAGGTACCCTATGAGGTAATCTTGGTGGATGATGCTTCTAAGGATGAGTCCCTGGCTTTTGTTCGGAAAAACTTCCCTGAAGTAAAAACCGTGGTCAATAAGGAAAACCGTGGATTTTCCTTTACCTGCAACCAAGGAATAAAAGCCGCCAAAATGGACCTGGTCCTTTTGCTGAATTCCGATGTGGCTTTGGAAGAAAATTATTTCGAGAAACTTTGGAAGTACTTTGAGCAACCGGACACCTTTGGCGTGATGGGAAGGATCGTCAACACCAAAGGACACATTGAAGATGCCGCACGTATGATGGCCTTTCAAGGGCTGAAGTTCAAAGCCACGCGCTTTTATTACAGCACGCATCCTGATGCATGTACTCCCACGGCCTATCTTTCCGGTGCCAATGCCCTGGTGGACCGCAGGAAATTACTGGAGCTAGGGGGCTTTGATGAAATCTACTCCCCCTATTATGTAGAGGATGTGGACCTTAGCTTTAGGGCCTGGAGAATGGGCTGGAAATGCTATTACGAACACCGGGCAGTCTGCCACCACGAGGTAAGTTCCACCACCAAAAAAGAGCATGGCAAAAGGCACCTTTATCCGATCCTTTACCGCAACAAGTTTATCCTTCAGGCCATTCACCTGCAAGGAGCTGCCTTTGCCTTTTGGCAGATGCAATTGTTGCTAGTGGAAATCCTGCCAAGGCTAATACTGGGAAAATGGTGGATTCTAAAAGCCTATGCCCTCTATTTAAAGAGTAAGGACCAGATAGCAGAAAGTAAAAAAAGATTGCCAAAACAGGCACAATCCAAAAGCCTGTTTGATATAAAAAAGGAATACTTTGACCCCTTAAAAGAGAGAGAGGTGGAATGATTCAAAGGTTTGAAGGTTGGAACGACTATTTCTACGTCATCGCGAATGGACCCCGATGTATTGGGGGGAATGAAACGATCCCGAATTCTGAAAACGAGATTGCCGCGTCGTATCTCCCTGTCCAAACGGACAGGGAGACTTGCAACGACGGAACCGATAAAAAAACAGTACCTTTGCGGGAAAATTAAGCACTGTACCAAATCCGGCCAAGGGCCGCTAAAAAACGATTACCAAAACACGTGAAAACCTATTTCAGATTACTGGCATTTGCCAAACCCATAGAAAAATTTGCCATCCCCTACCTTATCTTCACATTGTTGGGGGTGATCTTCAATACCCTGAACCTGGCCATGCTTGCCCCTTTGCTCAGCACCCTGTTCAATACGCAGGGGGAAGCTCCTGCGGAAATGGTCAGGCCGGAAAGTTGGACCGATGTGTTTGGCTACCTGAACTACTATGCCCAGATGGCAAAGGCAGAATACGGTGCCCTGGGAGCCTTGCAAGCCGTTTGCGCGGTGATCATCCTCTCGGTGCTTTTGGGCAATATTTTCCGCTACCTCTCCCAGTTGGTCATGGAAAACCTCCGTATCCATACCTTATTGAACCTGAGAAAGAGGGTCTTTGACAATGTCATGAACCTGCATGTGGGCTATTTCTCCAACCAGCGTAAAGGGGATATTATCTCCAAAATATCTTCCGATGTGCAGGTAGTCCAGTTTTCGGTGACCGGTACCTTACAGGTCATTTTTAAGGAACCCCTGCAGCTGATCGCCTATGTATTCATGCTGTTTGCCATTTCCTACAAACTGACCATTTTTTCTTTATTGATCATTCCTGTGTCGGCCTTCTTTATCGCACAGATCGTCAAAAGGCTGAAAAAACAGGCTTCCCAGGCCCAACACCTGTACGGGGTGATGATCAGCTACCTGGACGAGGCCCTCTCGGGAATCAAGATCATCAAGGCTTTCAATGCCACCGAGATGATCAAGGATAAGTTCCACGGAGAAAATGTCCGCTTTTCCATGTTGGGAAAGAAAATGGCCAAGCGCCAGCAGATGAGTTCACCTGTTTCCGAATTCTTAGGGGTGACCATGGTTTCGGGCATCGTGCTTTATGGCGGCTCCTTGATCATCAACAACCAATCGGAACTCAGTGCCTCTGACTTTATCGCCTATATTGCCCTCTTCAGTCAGGTGATGCGCCCGGCAAAGGCCTTGACCAACTCCTTCAGCTCCATCCATTCCGGCCTGGCAGCGGGAGAAAGGGTGCTGGACCTGATGGATGAAAAACCGGCTATTTCCGATGCCAAGGATGCCGTCGAAATCAAAGACTTCAAGGAGAAAATAGACATCAAGCACCTTTCCTTTTCCTATCCGGGCAGGCCTGTGCTGAAAGACATCAACCTGAGCATCCCCAAAGGGAAAATGGTGGCCTTGGTCGGTCCCTCAGGAGGAGGAAAATCCACCATGATGGATCTATTGCCCCGCTTTATAGAACCGGACAAGGGCCAAGTGCTCATCGATGGAAAGGACATTTCCCATATCACCATGGATTCCCTCAGAAACCTGATGGGTATGGTCAACCAAGAATCCATCTTATTCAATGACAGCATTTTCAACAATATCGCTTTTGGCACACCTGATGCCACCGCTGAGGAAGTAGAAGCGGCAGCCAGGATTGCCAATGCCCACGAATTTATCATGCAGACCGAAAACGGCTACCAATCCAATATGGGCGACCGTGGCCTGAAGCTTTCCGGAGGACAAAAGCAGCGGATCTGCATTGCCCGGGCGGTGTTGAAAAACCCACCGATCATGTTGCTGGACGAGGCCACTTCCGCCCTGGACACGGAATCCGAAAAACTGGTACAGGATGCCCTGAACAAGCTGATGAAAAACCGTACTTCCCTGGTCATTGCCCACCGGCTCAGCACCATTCAGAATGCGGATATCATCGTGGTGCTGGAAGAGGGAAAAATCATCGAACAGGGCAAGCACCAGGAACTGGTCGCCGAAGATGGCCTGTACAATAAGCTGGTCAATATGCAGCAGTTTAGTGAAGTGAGTTAAGTAATAATACAATGCAAAATAAGATTAAACCAATAGCTATTTACTTACCCCAGTTTCACACTATTCCAGAAAACGATGAATGGTGGGGAAAAGGATTTACTGAATGGACAAACGTTCGTAAGGCCACTCCTAGATTTAAGGGACATTATCAACCTCATGTTCCTTTAAATGAAAATTATTATTACCTAGATAACGTGGAAGTAATGAGAAATCAAGCCAAAATGGCTAAAGAATATGGCATTTATGGTTTCTGCTTTTATCACTATTGGTTCAACGGAAAATTACTTTTGGAAAAACCTTTACATCAATGGTTAGAGAATAAAGACATTGATTTTCCCTATTGTCTTTCTTGGGCCAATGAAAACTGGACCAGAAGATGGGATGGTAAGGATAAGGAATTACTTATTGGTCAAAATTACAGTTTAGAGGATGATAAAGAACACATAAGGTACTTAATGAAGTTCTTTAAGGATGATCGTTATATCAAAGTAGATAATAAACCAATGCTTTTGATGTATAGATCAGAATCCCACCCTAATATCAAAGAAGCTACTGATCTATGGAGGGAAGAAGCCATTAAGGCTGGATTTGATGATCTCTATTTAGTTCGAACTGAAAACTTTGAAAGGAATATTGACCCAAGCGAGCACGGTTTCGATGCAGGGATGGAATTTGCTCCAGATAGCACTTTGCAAGGAAAAAAAATACATAAGAAAAAAATGGGGGAATATTTAATCAGAAAATTTCTTCATAATTCTGGAATTAAGAAGGACCAGATATACGAAAATGGAATTTATGATTATCCTACTATGAAAAGTAACATGATAAGTCGTAACATTCCTGATTACCCCTATTTCCGATGTTCTTGCCCTTCTTGGGACAATTCTGCAAGGAGAAAACAAAACGCCATCATTTATAACGATTCTTCTCCGGAAGAATTTAAAGACTGGTTAAATTCAATTAGTAAACTAACTCAAACCTACCTTCCAGATAATCAACAGTACATTTTCATAAATGCTTGGAACGAATGGGCTGAAGGATGTCACCTAGAACCTGACACCAAGTGGGACTCCAAATATTTGGAAGCCGTTAAGGAGGTCTTTAAAATGGAAATGGATTAAGTTATAAAAGGGTCAATAATGAGTAAGGTATCTATAATAATCCCAATCTACAATTATGGTTTTGTCCTTGAAGAGACCCTACAAAACCTTTTAGAGCAAAGCTATAAAGATTGGGAAGCCATAATTGTCGATGATGGATCAACTGACAACTCAAAAGAAATTGTCCATGATTATGTAAAAGTCGATGATAGAATTATATATGTATACCAAGAAAACAAAGGAGTTTCTGCCGCAAGAAATGTAGGTTTAAACCTTGCGAAGGGTGAATTCATCCAATTTCTTGATGGAGATGATCTTTTAAGCAAGGATAAACTAACATTACAAGTCCAACACTTAGAGAACAACCCCGAAATAGATATCAGTTATACCAATAGTCAATATTTCGAGAACGGGAATCAAAAAGTGTTATTCCCCGACAAGGAAATGTTAGGAAATGAATGGATGCATAAAATTCATGGAAGAGGGTTCAAAACAATTAAGACATTAGTTGATCAAAATATTGCAGTGATTAGTAGTCCTTTGTTTCGAGGATCTCTTTTAAAAGCTTCTAGTAGATTCCCTGAAAACACTCCATATTTAGAAGATTGGGAGTTTTGGATAGAATTAGCCTTCAAGAACTTCTCATATCACTATTTTGAAAATCCTGATGCCTATACACTCATTAGAGTTCATCCCAAAAGTGCTAGTTTTGATATGTTACCAATGAGAAAACGGGACTTAGTATTGAGAGAAAAACTAAATGATCTTATAAAATCAAGTAGTTTAAATCAATCTGAAAAAGAAGATTTATTGGCACTTAATAGGAAACAAACAGATGGTATTTTCAAGGGATTGATCTACAATACTCCTTTTTGGAACATAAAACAATTGTTGAAGTTGAAAAATCTTCCTCATAACAAAAGCTTCTATATTCTTTACTGCAAATCCATTAATTATCACAGAAAACAATTAATCAAGTCATGGAAAAAATAACTGAAATTGATATAATTATTCTAAGTTATGCAAAAGATGAGGCATTAAAAGAGGTAACAGAAAAAGCTGTTAAATCTTTAAATAAATCTGAGATTGGCCGTCCAATAAAATTCAACACAATTATCATTGAATCTGAAAAAGCACTATCTCCCTATCAATATCCCAATTCGAAAACCATTTATCCAAAGAAAAAATTTGGTTACCATAAATACATGAACATTGGTATAGAAATGACCAAAAGTTCTTATGTATGCATCTGTAATAATGATCTTATTTTTCATGAAAATTGGGCTAGTGAAATTTTAAAAGCTTTTAAATCAAATACTGATGTTGTAAGTGCTTCTCCTGCTTGTTCAATTCATCATCCAAGCCATGACATCCAACTTTACAGTGGAAATCACTTTGGATATGAGGTAAGAAAAGAATTAGTTGGCTGGTGTCTTTTTTTCAAAAGATCCATGCTTAAAAAGACAGGAATGTTAGATCCCAATTATAAATTTTGGTATGCAGATAATGATTATAGCAATACGCTCAAGAAACATGGGCTAAAACATTTCCTTGTAACTTCTTCTATCGTAGACCATATGGAAAGCAGGACTTTGAATACTAAAAGTGAAGAAGAACAGAGAAAATTAACCCAAAGAGAGAGATTTTATTATGAATACAAATGGGAAGGGCGGAGTTATTTTTCCTATTTAAATAGACTTAGAAAATTCAAATAGAAAATTAATCCAAAATAAGATGATTCATGATAATAAGGTCTCAATCATTATTCCAAGCTATAACTACGGTGAATATATTCCAGAAACCATAACCTGAAAAATCAATCACACATTAATTGGGAAGCTATAATAATTGATGATGGATCCACTGATAATACTTCAGATATAGTTAAACAGAATACGTCTGATGATCCCAGATTTATTTATAAAAAAATTATCAATAAGGGTAATGCTGGGGCACGAAACGTTGGTTTAGATATTGCCTCTGGCGATTATGTGCAATTTTTAGATGCAGATGATTTATTGAGTCCTAAAAAGCTTGAAATTCAACTTCATGGATTAAAAAATGAAAAGGAAAATGTAATTTCTTATACCCATAATACCTATTTCAATCATAATGAGCCCCATAAGCATTTCCCTGACTTTATGATGCAGGGGGTAGAATGGATGCCAAAAATTTCAGGTAATGGATCCGAAGTCTTATCAACATTGATGGTCAATAACTTTGCCGTAATAAGCAGCCCCTTGGTCAATCATAATTTCTTAAAATCAAACAGGATCAGATTTCCAGAATGTTTAAACAGTAAGGTGGATTGGATATTTTGGATTGATTGTATCCTATCAGGAGCACACCTTAAATATATAGAGCATCCCGAAACAACAACAATGATTCGTAGACATGCCAAAAGCATCACTGTCCAAGAGAATGTTTTAAAATTCGGTGAGTTGCATGCTAGAGATGTGATTAATAAAAAATTATCAAGTGCAAAATTGGATGTAAATGAAAAATTAAGATTAGTTAAAAAAAATAAACATGGGAAGTCAGAATTTCTGAAACAATTATTTTACACAAATTCCTTCAAAAACAAACAACTATTAATATCACTTTTCAAAAATACTGGCCCCATAACTTTTGTCAAATATTTCCTTAAGGGGCTAAACTTTAAAAGGAAAAAAATACGCTAATCAATGCGCCCAAAGATTAATTGAAAATTCAAAATTCGAAGAAAGGTTTTCGGATATTCAAAAAAACATGATAAAAGATAAGTGATTGATGCCATAACATTAGGCCATGACATCAATCATTAAATATTTATTCTACTACTGTAGGCACTTCATAATCTGCTGAAAAGGTTACTTCTGCAAGCTCATTGGTCCCAATATGGCGTAGTTCAAAACTGACGATCGCACCATATTTTCCTTCTCCATAAAAAGGGTCCTCTGCTCCTGATTCCAGCATGGATTTAAAATGTTTATAATTATTTAAACCATCAAAAGATAATGGAATTACTAAGCCATTCCATCCCCTCGATACACTGACAACAAACTTGGTCTTTTCTAACACTTGCTTTTGGTCATCTGAAAGCACTTTATCTTCAATTAAACTCAATAAGGCTTTTTCTAACTCTTCATAAGAACTGCTAGATTCAAAAAAGACTGCAGCCATTCTTCCCATATTAATTCTCGAAACGTATACAGGGGTCATACCCTTAAAAACTTCATCATCTGCAGACTCTTTAATTAAGGAAGAACCAGCTGGGACCTCCAAATCATAAGAATAATTAATGGTTTCTGAAAAAAACACCCCTCTACTTTTTCCGTCCTTTTCGCCATATTTTATCTTATCAGCCACAGCATTTTTCAACATAAAAGAATTTTTCCCTCCCAACTCCATATATAAATGGTCCATGGAGTAAATGGGCTTCACCCATTGCTCATGAGATATCGTGGTTTCATTGGCTTTGGCAGGTGGAGTAGGATTTAAATAGATGGAGGTATTTTCGAATTCAGCAAAATTCCCATAGGTAGGAATCATCACTTGGCTGGCTGGAATTACCCCCTCGAAACTTGAATGAACGGCTACTTCATTATAAGTATAATTGAAAACATAATCATAATTGTCTTGAGAGACACTTTCCAAAGTAATCAATGCTCCTGGATATTGCATATAAGCATCTCTTTCCAACAAAGGAAATGAATGATAGGTAATCGATTCACTCTTTGCCTCCCATACGATTTCATTTCCCCCTTCTTCGACAGAATTTTCCGGAAGGATTTCTGCTGATTCTTGACATGAAAAAACGGTCATCCCTAAAAAACTAACAATCAAAAACTTACGCATAAATAACAATGAATTTTAATATAATAAATAATTTACCGCAAAATTACACTTTTTATTCTTAATAAAAGTCAATTTATAGAAAACACCAAGGTTTAATGATAAATGGTATTTCAATTTTTTAATAATACCTGATGGTTCTTTTTCAATTCATGCCATGACTTGGAGTCATGGCATGAATCAGCCAGCCAAAACTGGCTTTACGGAACAAGGGCTCAACACTTCCCTGTAGATCCCCATTAGCTCCTCGGAGATAACACGCTGGTCAAACCGACGGATATTGGCATAGCCTTTTTGGACCAGTTCCGCTCTGTTGACCTCGTCGGAGAGGAAATCGATGTGCTTGACCAAGGTATCCGGATCATCAGGATCGCCATACAGGGCTGCTTCCCCTCCCGCTTCATGAAAGCAGGAACCTGTGGAGGTGATCACTGGAGTACCCATGCTTTGGGCTTCGATGATCGGTATGCCAAATCCTTCAAAATAAGAGGGGTAGATAAACACCTGGGCCATTTTGTACATGGCCGGCAAATCATCGAAAGCCACCTGATGCAGAAAATATACCTTTCCCTGCAGCCCAAATTCCTGTACCATGGCCTTTAGGTTATTGAGATAAGCGGTGGCCCTTCCCACCACCACCAGTGGCAGTTCCCAGTCGGGCCGAGACTTCATGGCCTTTAGGATCAGCTGGACATTTTTTCTCTTTTCGATGGTGCTGACAAAAAATAAAAAGCGCTCAGGCAGCTGATATTTCTGCTTAACTTCCAGCATCTGCTCCCAACTGACCTCCTTTTTGTAGTTTTCATGGAAGCCCTGGTAGACCACCTTTATTTTAGCCTCATCGATCCCCAAAAAGTTCACCAAATCCTTTTTGGTCTGCTCGCTAACCGCTACCACCTGGTCCGCCTCACGACAGGAACGCTCCATTTTCAGCTTATAGATCTGTACATCTATGGGATTGAACAGTTCAGGATAGCGGCAAAAAAGCAGGTCATGTACCGTCACCACATACTTGGTGGATTTGTTTTTAATGAAAGGAATTTCATTGCTCAAGCCATGGAAAATCTCCAACTGGTTGTCCAGATGCTTCACTCCTTGGTATACACTTCTCCATGCGCTGCTAAGCACCGGCAATTTCCATACATCGCTGGGCATTACGATTTTCTGATTGAAATTTTGGCAGGCAATGGCTATTTCCTCACTTTTTTTCCCATGTTCTGGAGTAAAAAGATAGTAGTGGTGGCCAGGAAAATTGTCACTGAGGGACTTAAGGATAAATCGGCTATAATTACCTAGTCCCGTAAAATTCTTAAATGCACGCTTCGCATCAAACCCAATTCTCATACAGCAGGCAGTTTAGTTGGTTTAGCAGGTCGATCTTGCACCCTTGACCACAAGACGCACCGAAAAATAAATCTGCTACAAAAGTCTATAAAAATTAGCGGAAAAATAATTTCTGGGCCGACAAGTTCTAAAATCCCTTCTGGATTGGCTCGTAATTTAAAACCTACCTTTACAATTCATGCCATGACTCAAAGTCATGGCATGAATAACTGTCTTTTTTGGTATATTTAAGTAGAACTTTTACTAACCTCTTTACTGAACTTTTTAATTATGATGTTACCAAACAATGTATATCACCTCTACAATCGCGGGAATAACGGCCAAGATATATTTTATGAAAAACGAAATTTCCTCTATTTTCTCAAAAAAGCAAGAACTCACTTCCTTCCTCATGTGGACATCTTAGCATATTGTCTTATGAAAAACCATTTTCATTTCTTGATCAATACCAAAGAAAGCTTTCGACAAAGCGGCTTCAGTAATGATCTGATGATAATGTTGCGCTCTTACACCAGGGCAATAAACAAACAACTTGGTCGAACCGGCTCCCTATTTGCCCAAAACACAAAAATAAAGCTATTGGAAACTCATGGAATGACTCAAAGTCATGCCATGAGTTCAACAAATGCGGACACCTACCCCTTTGTTTGCTTTCATTATATTTATCAAAACCCAATTAGAGCAGGGCTTGTAAATAGAATGGAACATTGGGAAATGAGTTCATTTCAGGATTATGCAGGCTTCCGAAATGGATCCTTATGCCACAAAGAACTGGCATATCAACTCTTAGATCTTCCTAGTAATCCTATTCACTTTATCAGGGAATCTTACGCTCTCCTTCCAGACGATATCGTTTAAAATTCATGCCATGACCCAAAGTCATGGCATGAATATCTAAAGTCTAAAATCTAGTGTCTAGCGTCTAATTCCTAATAAAGCAACTTGATAAAATAGCCGCCTACTACCGACCTGGCCCTGAAGTTCATCACCCGGGCATCCTTGGTTTCATGCCAATCACTGATGGGGACCCGGTTGGAGGTTTCATTGGCATACTTCCACATAGGAGCAATTAAGGCATTAAAATCCTCCTGATTGTCCGCCAAGGAAGCGGTCCAGAATACCCAGTCGGACTTGGTATAGGTTTTCCTGCTGTCCAAGGGAAGGCCATACTTTTCCTGCTTGGTGAGATAGTAAGCCATCTCCTTGTCTGCTACCGTCTCAGGGAAGACGTTTAGATCCAGGATTTCATCCCAGACCAAATTGTACTTTTCACTCCAGGTCCCGGGATTTTCAAAAGCCAAAGCATAGTGGTCACCGTCTTCGGCAAGCTCCATCCATTTTTTGGCCATCTCCCTTGCCTCCCGGAGATAGTCTGCCTCAACCTCTTTGTCCCCCATCATGCCGGCCAATTTTCCATAAGCAGCCAAAGCTAAAATGGCTTTGACTGAAAGATTGGCATTCCTAGCCAAATGGCCAGCAAAGTCATCTGTAGATAGCTGGTTGGCCGGATCAAAACCGCTTTTCCTGAGGTATTCGGCCCAGACGGTCAACACTTCCCAATGCTTCTTGGCATATGCCGCATCATTTTCCTGGTCCACAATGGCCGCTGTCAGCAAAAGCATATTCCCCGCTTCTTCCACCGGCATATCCTCTCCATAAGTCTGCCCATTGGCCACCGGATAGGTACCCAGATCATGGGCTGGAAATGGCTTCTTCCACCTTCCACTTTCGGAATAGTGGAAAATCCCGTTCAACATCCCTTTCATCAGGTCCGGATTGTAGTGCAGGAAAAGCGGGGCCGAAGGATAGGTGACATCCACCGTATTGATCGAACCGTTGCTATTGTTTTCTTTGGACAGAAAAAGCAGTTCACCTTCCGGGCTTTCCACCAAGGTATGGGCCGAGATGGCCTGTCGGTAAGCCAGCACGCACATATCAGCATATTTTTCTCCTCCTGCCTTTAAGGTTTCCTTATACAGCTTCTTATCAAAAGCCTCACAGCGTTTGATGATGCTTTCATACTCACCGGCAGCCCTTTCGAGCAGGGCTTCGAAAGTACCTCCTTCAGCAGTCTTCCACCAAGGCTCCAGGTTTTTGCCGAAATACTGAACAGCTAGCTCCTCATCATAGCCCAGCAAAAACACCTGCTCTTTAGCTTTGGAACCTACATTTCCCATATCCACAGCCGTATTTAGCATCAGCCCCCTCGACCGCCTATTTTCCTTTGGAAAATGCTTTTGCTCCAAGGTACCCAAGATATTATCCCCCTGGCTTAACCAATGCTGGCTAGCTTCATCCTTCACCGTGGCCACATAAATTTTTCCCCAGTCAATCCGGACATCATCTCCTTTTCTACCCAGAACGTTTTGCTCTACAGTGCCGGCTTTCATGATATCCAACTTTCCCTCCTGATACCTGGCGGCAGCAACTTCCTGACTGGGAAGGTGTACCGCCAGGTCGGTGGATACTCCGAGGAGTATTTTAACATCATGCTTTTTGGAATCTAAACTCCTAACCTCTGCGCTAACATAAGAAATGGGCCTGGCCATCAGGTCAAGATCATCCATGAGCAATGGTGAGGTAAAATTCACCGTCAGTGCAATACCTCCACACTCAAAATCATACTTGGTTTGGGTAGCCGAAAGTTGAACATTGGTCTGTACAGCAGGATGTATCTGCGACATCTCTGGAAGCTGGTAATCCTCTGCCAATCCCAGGTCCAACCACCTGTCCCCGGCAGTGTTCTTAATATGCACCGCCAGTACATTATCTTTTTTCCTTAACTTTTGTTTTACTGACTGAGGAATCTCCACATACTCAAAGCGATTTAACCAACCTTCAAGCTCATAAACTCTTTCTCCGTTCAGAAATACTTCGATATTGTCATCATGGCGGATTTTCAGGTGAAGATTGGTCAGCTTCTCTACATCAGCCAGGTCAAAGCTTCTCCTTAGCCACAGGTGCTCGGTTTGCCACAAAGTCCCTCCCACATCCTTATGATCAGTAAAAGGGGCTTGCCCCTTTTTCCAGGAACTGTCATCAAAACCGGCCGATGTCCAATTGCCGGAAGGTTGATGTTCGGTATAACTCATGCTGTATGCCTCCTGTTCAGAAGTAGGGACCACTGCATGATAATATTTCTCCTCTTTTCCTAAAAAGCGGAAAGTCTTTCCGTCCACTTGCACCAGTCCCAGCAAACCATGATTGGCTGTGGTCCAATGCTTTGGAGACTCTTGGTTAAGCTGGTCGCCCATGGACCAGATACTGAAATTGGGATTGTGGGTTATCAGTGGATAGGCCGGAGCCCTAAGCGCTTCTTGCGCCAAGGTCTCCTTCCCCATCACTAAACCCAACCCAAGGGTAATGGTAGTTAATACTCTTTTTACTCGTTTCATAGGTTTAATTTATTGGCAACTTTTCCTTGCCTGTTGGTATTGTTATTCATCTCAAATTCAGAGGCGGTCTAATAATAGGGAAATACATCATCACGGACGAAGCGGAGTGATCTACCTGAACGCGCCTTGCACATGAAAGTAGGATGGGAACTTATGAGACAGCCTCTCAACTATTGGCTACTTTCCTCTCAATCCTTTATTTCATCCTCTTGTGCATCTTCATCCATCGCCTCAAGGGCTATTTTTCGAATACGGTGGTTCATCTGGTCTCCTATGTAAAAAGCCTTGTCTTCTTCACTATAGGCTATTCCGGATGGCCTGTCAAACCTTGCTTCTTCCCTCAGGTCTCCGTCGACATAGCCCCAAGGATCAGGATTGATACTGGAACTTCCCCTGCCGGCAAATGTGGTCACACTGCCTTCCGGCGAAAGCTTGCGGATGGCATGGTTATGCTGGTCGGTAAAATAAAAATCGTATTCGTCAGGTTTCCCCTCTCCCACATAGTCCTCATTTTTCACAAATACTCCCTGGTAGGGATTCCTCAAACGAACATCCGAACCAACGCCGTCCTGATAACCGGCACTTCTCAGCTGACCACAGACCAGATAGGGCTGGTTGAACTGCTTCTTGTCCCAATTATAATCTACACGGAGGATGTAGTGCTGGTTAATGACCAAAATATAGGCATAGTTTCCAGAAGGATGCATGATGACTTTGTATTCCCACTGGGGGTCATGGACCACAAACAAAGTTTCATAATCTTTGACGCCCAAGCCTTCAGTGAAATACTTATTCAGATCAAACCGGAAAAACTGTCCCTTTTCGTAACTGTTGAAATAAAGCTCCCCATTGACAGGGTGGACTGCGGCACCATTACATTGTCTGTATCTTGTCAGAATTTCGCGATCTTGCCAATCTTTGTCCCTGGACAAGCGGTAAGTGGCACGGTCGTTTTCCCCTCCCCGGTCTTCAGCTATGATCATATGTTGGCCATCCAATGTAAAATCAATACTTCTGGGCCTGTCAAAGTCCGAGCGTTTTTTGGTCACCGTACTATCCTCCAAATCAATGAGGTAGAGCCCGTTGTTAAAGTCAAAAACTGCCCATAGATGCTTTGGATTTACGGGGTCAAACTTCAGAAAGGAAGGTTGCCAAAACCCACTTGCCATGTCAATAGGGTTATCAGCCTTAAACTTTCCATCTTTCCAAGGTTCATCACCCCGGTCATTTTTGTATCCGATCAAGGTGGATACCACCATTTTTCGCTGATAATCAAAATACTTGTTGGAGCTACCGGTAACACGCCTGTCCTCTTCACCTACCCTTACTTCAATATCTCCACCAAATGCTTGCCTTGGAACCAGACAGTAGAGGGCATCTCCTTTTACGTTGATCACTATTGCCTCTTTTCCTCCTATAAATACCGAAACGATATCTGGATCAGTCCCGAAGTTTTCTCCGTAAATAACAAGGCGCTGCCCTGCCCCTCCTGATGAGGGGGTAAAATTGGAAACCACTACAGGTTTTGATGGATCAAAGGGAGATCCTTCCTCCAGGCTTTGCTCTTCAATTTGACAGCCGTAAAAAAGGCCAACTACTAAAGCCAATATCAAACAGGAGGTCCATCTCCCCCTTTTTTTATTTATTATATTTATACGCATGTTTCAGAGTTTTAAAGTTTACATTACCATTCTATTGCCTGGTCCTCATCAGGGATTTGGGTATTTAACTGGCGCTCCAAGATCAATGAACCCGAAACCTTATAATTGATATCGACATTGGGTACCATGGTATAATCCGAAAATTGATAATCAATATTATTAATGGTGATATAGCGGTGCAAAAGATAAGGGCGGACATCATCCATCTGCTCGGTGATCGTATAACTTGCATCTTTATTGACCTGAAACTTCATTTCAGGATTGTCAGAATGGAAGGTTACTCCCCCGCTTTGATTGAAAGTAGCGTAGATTTTATAGTTGCGTCGGTCTTGCCGGTCTTCATCAATATTTCCCGCATAGAAGAAAATGGTGTTTTCATCCACTACATAGCCCCGGATATCCTCCTTTACGATGGGGGTTTCATTTTCGTAGCCTTCCATACTGGTTTTCAAGGCTGTGCCGCTGTAGGTACCTGAATAATCATTGAAGGGGTGAATGCGCAAGATAGCTTTACGATAATACTTCCGGGGGTTTGCTATATAATTATTGCCCGGATCATCCTCAATGGTCAGGGGAAGTACCCACTTATCGACCATATCGATATCTTTTAGGGTAAAATCGATGGCCATTAAGGAAGTATTCTCACCCGCCTTTATATCCACTGTGGAAGGTATAGTGTAGTATTTACTGTCCAACTCCCGGTAATAAAAATCTTCACGGTTTTGGAAATGCTCGTAATTCAGCACATCCAGGGTATCGGCATCTACGGCAACGTGCACCGTTCTATTGATACTGTTGGTCCTGGACCCGCTGACGATCAAAGGCTGCTGAAAGGTGGTTTTCTCCTCGCCTCTATAGCGTATATAGATATCACACACCCCTTCACTGTTTAGGGGTGCTTTGAAGGATATATAATTTTCAAATTGTTCTTCGGTCCACTCATCATTGCATGCCCCGCAGATGATAAACAACGAGAGCAGAAGAAACGACATATATGATTTATTCATGATAAGGTGTTTTAAATTAATCGTTATAAGTCCATCCGGGATTCTGGGTAAGTCGGTGGTTCCGCTTTAGTTCTGTATGGCTGATCGGCCAAAACCACATCTTATCGGCAAAGGTGGTTTCAAGCGCCCAAATAGCTACAGGTTGGTGAAAAAGATCCCTTTCATTTTCGTTCATAAGCACATTGCAACCGTATATCGGCAATGATTCCTCCACAGGAGCATCCATCCAGCGGCGCAGGTCGTAATAGCGCTGCCCCTCTCCCAAAAGCTCGATAAAGCGCTCCCGCTTCAACCTTTTTCTCAACTCATCCTTGTCCGCATACACACTGGCAGGATAGTCGGGAACACCCGCACGGATACGTACGGGATGAACACCCCTTTGTATCTCGGCAATGTCCCGCGAGATACTATAACTGCCACCATTCCAAGAGGGCACAGTATAGGAACCTTCCAGCTCATTCAAGGCTTCCGCGTACAATAGCAATATATCCGCATAGCGAATGGCAGGCTCCGCTTTTGGAACGATGTTGCCCATATTTCCGCCCTCGTAAGTGTCATTGGGATGAACAAATTTCTTCACACCGAAACCCGTTCTTAGCCAATAGGCATTGGAGGAATTGAACCCGTTCCCCTTTGGATTATCCCGGTAGTAGAATACCTGCTGGTTGCGGTTTCTTTCTTGGGATTCATTCAACAAGGTCCAGAAGCTTCCATTATAAGCCACCGAAGCATAGAACCTGGGCTCTCTGTTTGCATATTGCAATGAAACACCTGCTCTCAAAGGCCTGTATTTACCGGCATCATAATCCTCCTGACTTACATAACCGCTGACACGTTCTGAACCATCGCCCCGGCCAATTTCCCTGTCTTTTCCCGGCACATCAGTACCATCGTTCATGTAATAAGCATCAATCAGCTTTTGGGTCAGACCATGGGTATTCCATCCGGTAGCAGACCGAGGCAACTGGTGGGCGACCATCGCCCGGATGCTTTCTCCATCTTGGTTATTTCCTCTGGTAAAAATCAATTCAGGGTTACCAGAAGGCAATAAGGTACCATTAAACACCTGGGCGTATGATTTTGCCGGGTCAATATCCGCCCAGCCCTCAGGCCAGCTGCTTTCTGAAAAATTATCGTCATCGGGAGGAATAACCGTGGCATCTTCACCCGTTTCCTGAACGGGTACCGTGTACAGTTCATAAACCCCAAGCTCAATGACGTCTTTGGCCGCAGCAGCTGCTTTTGCCCATTTCTCTTCTTGGTAATCTCCGGAAAGAAGGGGGGCACCTTGGTCATCTGTCAATCTGCTCGCAAAATTTGAGCTGTTCCCATTGGCCAAAGGACTTGCTGCATAGGTCAGTGCTTTGGCCCTGGTGGCCAAAGCTGCTCCTACAGAAGGTCGGGCAGAGCCATCCTGGCCACGTACCATCCCAAGAGTTTCCATTTCACTTGCTGCCAATAACATTTCATCACTGATATATTCCACGCATGCTTCATAGGTACTTCTGGGAATAGCCAACTCATCGTAACTGTCAGTGTAGTCAAGGCCCTCATCGGGCAACAAAGGAACAGGACCATATTTTCGTAACAAAAGCCAATAGAAATAGGCCCTGGCAAAACGGGCCTGCCCCCTGTAGTCCTTGATCTCTACAGCTGACAACTCCCTATTCATATATACATTATGGATGAAGGTGGATGCATTGCGGATACCGCGATAGCATTGGGTCCAAGTTCCCTGCTTGTCGTTTTCAGTATATTGACCCATTTTGAACATATTGTATGAAAGCTCGTTCTTTGAAGGGTCAAAATCCCTATCCCTATCCCCATAATACATTCCATCAGCAAAATTATGTGGGGTTACCCCCTTGCTTGCTACATCCGCATTGATGCCTCTCAGCTCCTCAAATACATTGGCCAGCCACTCTTCCGTATAAATTTTGCTTTCAAATACCTTTTCTTCGGTAAGCCTGTCCTTAAAATATTGACCGGAATCCAGGTAGTCACCGACACAGGAAGAGATCAATCCTGCACACACAAACAATAGTATAATATAACGTCTTTTCAAATTCATCACTTCTCAGTTTACAGATTAACACTAATACCCAATGTGATAGATTTAGCAGGAGGATAATCTTCTCCCCTAGGTGTGGCCAATTCCGGATCCCAAAGTTTGAATTTTGACCAAGTGAACAGATTGGTACCAACCACAAACAAGCGGATATTATTGGCCCTGATCAGCTTGGTCAAATGATTCGGTAGGCTATAGCCAAAATCTATGGTTTTGAGGCGGAGATAACGGCCATCACGTAACCAAAAAGTCGATTCCCTGAAGTTGTTCGGATTGGGCCCGAAACTTAGACGGGGATAAGAAGCATTGGGGTCCTCGGTGGAAGGATCTTCGGATATATCGGAATCAATCCAGCGGTTGTTCCCCATAATTCCCTTCATGACTTGGCCCCACTCACCTTCGCTGAAGGCAAATACCGTTTTTCCGAAAGTGGAAAAAGTGGATTTACCGGCACCTTGAAAGTGCACACCGAGGTTGAATCCCTTCCAGGAAGCGGAAGCTCCTAAGCCGTAAATCAAATTGGGTCTCCTGGTAGCCCCGATCGCCACTCGGTCTCCGTCGTTGATGACCCCGTCCCCATTGACATCTTTGTATTTAATATCGCCGGGCTGATAAGTTCCAAACATTTGTGTAGGGCTGTTTCGAATATCATCATAATCCTCAAACAGGCCCAAGGCCACCAAACCTCTGGATTGGCCTACCCTAAAGCCTTCCTCATTCTGATAGGGATAGACATTGTTCTCCTCATCCCTCTCGATGATCTCGTTTTTACTGTAGGTGATATTACTCCGAGCAGTCAGCGTGACGCCTCCGATTTGCTGTATGTATTTGAAGCGTCCGTCAAAACCCCGGGACTTCACGATTCCCACGTTTGCCCTAGGCGTACTTTCCAGTCCGACCATCGCCGGCAAAAATTGGCGCGCCATATAAATCCCGGTACGTTCTTCATCAAAGAAGTCGAGGTTAGCGGTGATCTTATTCGTTTCGAAATCAAAACCTAGGTTCTGTTTGGTCGCCACCTCCCAGGTCACATAGGGGGATGCCACTTGTGAATACATCATGCCTCCAAAGTAGCGATCAAAGCCATAATCGGCCCATTGGTAGCCTCCAGCGGCATTTCCATCACCGTCAAAAATCTCTGAGATGGTATACAGGTAGGGAAAACGTTCGCCCCCCATTAACTGATCGTTACCTGCTTTTCCGTAAGAGTAGCGGATCTTAAACAGATCTACCCAGTGCAGATTGTCTTTTATGAACTGCTCTTCTGCCAGATTCCAGGCAAATGATACGGCTGGAAAAAAACCATATTGCTGTCCGGGCGCAAAGTTTTCCGAACCGGTATATCCGAAATTAAAGTTGGCAAAATAGCGGTATTGCCAGTTATAGGTCAACCGGCCGGAAACCGCTTGGTTTCTTCTGGATATACCGTTTTTGATATCGCTGCCGATATTGACCGTTTGCACATAGGCATCCCGGGTCAGCCGGGTAGCTGCACCGAAATTATGATCCCCTATGCTCCTGTCATAATTAAACATCAGGTCGTAAAACTCAAGTCTGTTGCCTGATGAACTACTGGACTGCTGCATCTCACTCGGGTTGGCAATATGGGTAAATACCAAGTCCCCGTTGACATCCCGGGCGCGTGCCGCACGCCATTGTTCTGGCCATTTACGGCGCTGTATATTATTACTATTTTGGGTATCGTACCCTACAATCCCCCTGAAACGAAGTCCTTCCGTAATAAAGCCAAAATCCTGCTCGATGGTCACGTTGGTTTGTACCGTGTTCACCCAGTTTTCATTGAAGCCTGTTTGGGTAGCCATTACCCAGGGATTGGTCTGATTTCCGGTGCCGATTGCCGGCACATAGCCGTTGGAGTAAGTGACGGGGGTACGAATGGGAGAATAGCCGAAAAGCGAACCCCAGAAATCGACGTCTCCCAAACCTGGGCTGTTACGCTTGCTGAGGGATCCGGCCACCCCTACTTTCACCTCTGTGGTTTCGGTGAGGTTAAAATCCGCGTTCAAGCGGTAGTTCCAGCGTTTGTAATTGGCATTGGTATTATAGTCATTCTTCAACGATTCATCGATTTCATACATCCCGCCCTCGTCGATATAACTGGCAGAGGCATAATACCTGGAGGTAGGCCCTCCTCCACTCATGTTCAGATTGGCTCGGTAGGTCATGGCGCCGTCTCTCAAAAGTAGATCCTGCCAATCCACGTTGGGATATAAATCAGGGTCCAGTCCTAATCGTAAGATCTCCAATTCTTCCGGCTGATAAATAGGTGCATGGTTACGGGTAATCCGCGCCTCATTCAACAGCCGTGCATAGGTTACCCCATCTTCAAACTGTGGTGTGATGGTACGGGTATTATAAATAAACTCGTCCTTGAAGTTAATGTCTATTTTGCCGGCACTCCCCCGTTTGGTGGTAATCAGGATCACCCCGTTCGCTCCTCTGGAACCGTACATGGCCGTCTCCGCAGCATCTTTGAGCACGGTAATGGATTTGATGTCTTCTATATTGAGCTCATTCAGGTTACGCTCTATATTGTCCACCAAAACCAGGGGATTTGTCCCTCCTCCAAAAGTGGATATACCACGGATCCAGAATTCAGAAATGTTCTTTCCCGGCTGGCCCGATTGCATCATGCCCAAAACTCCCGGTACATTACCGGCCAGTGCATTGGACAAACTAGAAGTCGGGTTGGATTTCAGGTCCTCGGTATTCACAGTGGAAACCGCACCGGTCAGCGATATTTTTTTCTGCTCACCAAAGCCCACGACCACCACTTCTTCCAGCGATTCTGCATTGACTTCCAGCACTACATCAATCTTGCTTTGGGTACCGACCTCTACTTTTTTGGAATCAAAACCGATATAGCTAAACATCAGGGTTTTGCCCGGAGCCACATCAATGGAATAGTTTCCTTCAATATCGGTGACCGTGCCCCTATTGGGCTCCCCTTCTACTAAGACAGATGCTCCGGGGAGCGGCTCACCGTTTTCATCGGTTACCACACCGGTAATTTCCTTAAACAGTATAGGAGTTGGGGTCGGTAGTACCACTCCTTTATCCTTGATTTTCTTGACACTGATGCTGTTATTCACCTGTCGGAATTCCAGTCCTAGACGCAATGCCATCTCTTTTAAATGTTCTGCTACGGTAGCCTTTTGGTTGGAAACACGCACCAGCTGGCTCTTGTCAATATTCCTGTCGGTATAAAAGAAATGGAAGTCCGTGTTTTTTTCGATCTGATCCAGTGCCTGCTCCAATGTTTTTTGGTCACCGGACAGCTGTATAAACACCTCTTCTATGCTCTTTACCTGGCCGAATGAATCGCCCGCCAGGACCGAGCTCATGGTCAAGGTCAGGAAAATAAAACAGTAGCCTGCATATTTTGAGACCATAATAATTTTCTGGGTTAAATTTTGTTTCATATTTTGGGTATATCAATTTAACATAGGTTATAAGGGCAGTTGGAGGTCCAGTCCATATGCTGCCTTTCGTTGGATTGATGCTTGGTCCGGGAAAGTATTGCAGTACAGTCCCGGACTCTTTTTTTTGGATTCATCTTGTCATAGGCGGGCTTATTTTAAGGGTTAAATTTCAAGTCTACTTGTTGCTGATGGATCTGATAGTCAAAGCCAATGGAATGCCCCAGGATATTGAGGACGTTGCTCAGGTATTCATTTTTATCAAAAGTTCCTGAGCATAAAAAACCTTTGTCGTATGCTCCTTTGATGTTGATCTTGACATTGTACCAGCGCTCCAAGGTCCTCACCACCTCCTCAAAAGCAAGGTCATCAAAGTGAAGGATCCCCTCTTTCCATAAAAGCACCTTCTCTACATCAATCTTTTCTTTTCTGAAATCTTTGTTTCCTCCCTCACTGATAATGGCTTCCCCGGGGATCAATTCATCCCGCCTGTTGCCGGAGATTTCCTCCACTTTTACCTTTCCATCGGTAAGGGCTATTTCTGTGCTGGGGGTATCTTTGTATGCCTTGATATTAAAAGCTGTCCCAAGGGCCGTGGTGGTCAACCCTTTGCTACTTACACTAAAGGGATGTTCCTGATCAGGGTACACCTCAAAAAATGCTTCACCGGTCAAGGCTACATTTCGGTTAGACTTAAATTCCTTAGCATAACGGATGGAGCTCTCTGCGTTCAGATAAACCTTGGTTCCATCAGGCAACATAATTTTAGACTTCTGCCCGGCAGGATTGGATTTTGAAACCCAGGCAACTGTTTCCGTTTGTTTTATTTGATTGGCCGCAAAATACTGATAGCCCAAAATGCCAATGGTAAAAAGTATAGCCAAGCTTGCTGCTATGCCTAAACCCCAGTTCTTGTCGGATCTTAGTTTGCGTTGTTTTGTAGGAGAAGAGTAATCCTTTGTGCCAATTTCCTTACTGATCTCTTTAAACAGGGCTTCCTTGTCCCATTGACCTTTATCAACCATTGCAGGTTCTTCCTCATCCCAGTTTCTCTTCAATTTGGAAGACATGTAATCTTCCCCTTCCTTGGAATGGTACCAGTGCAAAAACTCTTCAGCTTCTTCTTTGGATAATTGTCCTTTGTGAAATGCTTTTAGCTGTTGTTCTCTATCCATTTGTTTCGGTTTACAAATAGATATAGCTCCAACTCCGCCGGACTACTCATATGGAAATGGATTTTTTTTGAAAAAAATTAATGGAACTCCCTGAATTCCCTTTCACCCTTAATAGTTAATAAAAATATACGATTATCCGGAATTGCACCAGTAAATTTTTTCTCACAGATTCCACAGAATTCCACGGAATTAAAAAACCTTTTCTGTGGGTTTCTGTGCATTCTGTGAGACATGGTTTGCTAACTTAGAGCTACTGGTGTCTTTGCGGATATACATATAAAAATAAAACATGAAGAAATGAAGGTATTGAGAACATTAAGAAATCACCCCCAATAAACCACCCCCTTAATTTTCCTTAAAGCCTTAATGGTTCAAAAAAAACTAATCATGAAGAAGTGAAGGGATTAAGGACATGAAGAAATCATCCCCAAAAAAGCCACTTCCTTAATTTCCTTAAAGCCTTAATGGTTCAAAAAAAAACTAATCATGAAGAATTGAAGGGTTTAAGGACATGAAGAAATCACCCCAAAAAAAGCCACTCCCTTAATTTTCCTTAAAGCCTTAATGGTTAAAAAAAACTAATCGTGAAGAATTGAAGGGTTTGAGGACATGAAGAAAACATCCCAAAAAAACCACCTCCTTAATTTCCTTAAAGCCTTAATGGTTCAAAAAAACTAAACATGAAGAATTGAAGGGATTAAGGACATTGAGAAATCCCCCACAATAAACCTCCCCTTAATTTTCCTTAAAGCCTTAATGGTTCAAAAAAACTAAACTTAATTACTTCAGAATATAAATTCCAAAAACAACAGAAAAACACTAAAAGAAACCCCTTGTACCGCCTCCAGCTTTTCCTTAAGCGCTTTGGTGGCCCTGTAGATTTGATTTTCAACAGTCCTTACAGACAGGTTCAGCTGATTGGCTATTTCTTCGGCCGACATATGCTTCGCGGTCTTCAGCATAAAGACTTCCCGTTGCTTTAGAGGAAGGGAGTCAATTGCTTCGGTGGTAAAAGCATGAAGATCTTCATAAATCACCGCGTCTTCAGTGACATTGGAAAAATCCCTGCCCATAGGAATGGCATAATGCTGATAAGCCACAAATCGCGCATGCTTTTTCGCTTTTTTAATTACATAAGTACGGACTATAGAAAAAATGTAGGCATTGATCGACAGGCTCGCATCCAGCTTGTTGCGGTTTTTCCATAGGTACATAAACACCTCTTGGACTACCTCTTCCGCATCATGATGACGAAGCTCCATTTTTCGGCTTACCCGATATACTTTGGAAGCATACCGCTGATAAAGACGATGGTAGGCAGCTTCATCTCCCTGCCGGATTTCATCTACTAAATAAGCGTCTTCGGTTTCAATGGTTATAGGGTCAAATTGTTCCATTATAAATCTACCAAAACATACTAAATCGGTTTAGCGAATTAATCAACAAAAAAGGCGAAACGCCTTCTTTGTTTAAAGGAACATAAATGCTTTATAAAAAGCAAGCCACCCCTTCATTTATTTCTCACAAAATATACTTTTCAGAATATTATTCCATAAAAGCAGCGAACACTTTCCTAAAACACGATTTGCATCGTTATTCAAAGCCTACAGCCTTATTTCCAAACGGTAGCTCCCAGCCGATACCCGGTAGGTCTCTTTATTGGCTCGGGCATCTACATCGATTTTTTCCAGCCCTTTTTGCGTCCTTACTTGAACTCCTTTGGGAAGCAGCAAGGTGGCAGTGGAATTTGCAGGAAGCTGAATATCATAGGCAATCTTATTTTTTCCCTCTTTTTTCCATGAAGAAACGATCTGACCGTAGGGGCTCTCATGGGATGCCTTAAAGTTTTCCAAACCATCTACAAAATGAGGTTCCAACAGCACATGCTTAAACCCTGGCTGGGCAGGATCCGGCTTGATTCCTCCCAAAGCTTTGTAAATCCATGCCCCAATCTCCCCAAACATAATATGGTTCATGGAAATATCACTTTTGGCGTCTATTTTCCAGTTTTCATACAAAGTGGTGGCCCCATTGACAATCCACCAGCCCCAGGAAGGGTAGGTTTCCTGGGCAGCGATCCTGTAAGCAGCATCTGCATAGCCGTTCTCGCTCAACGCATTGAGAATAGCTTTGGTCCCCAGCAAACCTACATCCAAATGGAATCCATCTTCCTCCACCCTTTTGGCTAAATTTGCCGCTACCTTTGACCTCAAATCTTCCGGTACCAAGTCCCATTGAAGGGCAACGCTAAGCTCGGTCTGCAATCCGCTTCCATAGATGCCTGTTTCTGGATCAAGGTACTTTTGGTTGATAGCCTCTTTTATTTTATCCGCCAACTGGGCATACTTTTGATGGTCTTTTTCATTTCCAAGCAAAGCTGCGGTTTTGGCCAAAATCCTTGCATCCACACAATAATAAGCCGAAGAGGTGTATTCCACAGGTGACTGGGACTTGACCGGCACCCAGTCACCCAGGCCCCAAGAAGTCAATCCATCGGGACTGATCTCGGTAATATGGTCCACATATTTTTTCATGGCCTCATAATTCTCCTCCAAAATCCGCTGATCCCCATAAAACAGATATACATTCCACGGAATGATGCAAATGGTACTGGTCCAGTCCGGCCCATTGGCCCATTCATAGCCCCAGCCTGAAGTGGGAATGATTGCCGGCAAGACCCCATTGGGCTGCTGCTCATCCCTGTGGTCATCCAGCCACTTTTCATATACCTTGATTCCTTCATAAGAGTACAGGCCGGTTTCAATGGCAATGTGCCCATCCCCTGTCCAACCGTTCTTTTCCCTTTGGGGACAATCTGTCGGATAACCAAACAGGTTGGACAAATAGGAATTGTTGGTTGCCTCCCAAATTCCATTTAATGTGGGATTGCTACTGCTTATCTGCCCCACTTTCGGCACATCACTGTACATAAAATGTCCCTTCAAACTTTCTTTGCTTAGGTTTACCTGATGACTGGCGGTAACCTCCACATATTGAAATCCCTTATAATTGAATTTGGCCTTGAAAGTCTCCTCCCCTGAACCTTTTAATATAAAAATATCCGTCTGAAAGGGATCTGTATCATCCGTGGGACGATAGTGTACGTCTATATTCGACATGTCCACCCGTCCATTTGCGGCCAGCCTTTCTCCATGCTTGAGCCTTAGGACCGTCCCCTCTTTCCCGCTGACTTTGATCTCACTAACACCTGAAATATTCCTGCCCAGATCAAAAACGAAAGTGGTGTCGTTGATCTTTTCCATGTCCTTTGCGGGTAGTTCTTCATTGTACCGAATGGGAGGCATGACCTGCGCCACAATCTTATCGGCCGGTGCAGAGCGGTAAACAATATCTTTCCATTCGCTTTCATCAAAGCCAGGTTTGTCCCAACCTGCTTGCTCCAGTCTGGCATCGTAATGCTCTGCGGTATAAATACTGTTAAATATTACAGGGCTCAAGGCCGTTTTCCATCCCTTCCCTGTACTGACGGTCTCCTCGGAACCATCTTCATAGCTGATTTTCACATCCATGCAAAAAGCGGGGCGGTTTCGCCAGGGAGCCTGATGGAAGTACCATACCGCGGTGGACTGGTGATTATACCATCCATTCCCTAGCAGCACCCCTATGGCATTTTCTCCTTCCTGAAGAGCCTCCGTCACATCATGGGTAACGTACAGTACCCTCCTGTCAAATCGCGTATAAGCGGGATCCAAGACATGGTTCCCTATCCGCTGGCCATTAATGCTCAGCTCATACAGCCCTGCCACTGCAATATATGCCCTGGCCTTTTTAACCTTTTTGGAAGTGCTGAACTGCTTTCTAAAATAAGGTGCGGGCTTTTGATCCACGTCCATCCCATCACTGACCCAAGCTCCCTGCCAGTTGCTTTCATCCATCATGCCTGTCTCAAAAGTGGACCAAGAGGATTCCCCAAGGCTGTCCCCCTCTTTATCCCAGACTTCCACACTCCAATAATAGCTGGTAAAAGGTTTCAACGGATTCCCCTTATACGCTACCAATTGATCGGCCGTCTGGATTTTGCCGGAATCCCAAACCAGGTTTTTTCCAGCCTTTAGCTCGTCCGGATGGGCTGCCACCTTGATCCTGTAGGCACTTTGGATGGCTCCAATACGTTCATCGTCCATCTGCCAGTTAAGCCGGGGCCTTTCGGTATCCAAGCCAATTGGATCCACAAGGTATTCGGTTTTAAGTGCTTTTTGCGGAAACACAGCTGTGCAGGTCAAGAACATTAAAAAAAGGGTAAGGGTGACTTTGGGCAAAATCCTCATGGTTTATGAATTGAGTAATTGAAAGATTGAAATATTATAAAATTGTAAAAACCTATGCGCCGCGGCACATTGCAACATTGAACTTCTGGTAACTCACTAACCCTTGACGACCGTCACAGGGATACATCCCTAGGTAAAACCGTGTACTTTGTACATAATACATTGTACTTGGTACTAAACACACACTACTCCCGCACAACTGCCTACTTCGCACTTCGTACTTTGTACAAAATACTTTGTACTTGATACTTCCTACTTCATACTAATTATACTCCTCGTACCAACAACTTGCCGCCCCTATCAAAGCCGATTGCTCCCCAAGCGTACTCTTCTTAATCTTCACCTTTTCAAACTGCCTGTAAACCTTCTTCTCCGTTTCAGCTAAAAAAAGGTCTGAGGAATGCGCAATGCTGCCTCCCAACACCACTATTTCCGGTTTTTCCTCCGAAATAAACGTTTCTAGAAAATCTCCTAGGTTCCTTCCAAACTCCTTAAAAAGCGCTTGCACCCAAGCCTGTTCCTTTATTTCCACTAGCTCCTTCACCCCTTTGAGCACTTCACCGGTTCTTTCTTTGTATTGTTTGATAAACCATCTGGTGGAAAAATATTCTTCCACGATGCTCTCCCCGAAAGCATCCCCCCACCGTGCCGCGTCATGAGCTTCTGTTCCGTGGTAATAGGCAGTACCGGCCCCCGTGCCTAAGGTGATACCAATGGCGCTTTTATACCCTTTGGCTATCCCGGCAAATATTTCTCCCTGCAAAAAGCTGGCAGCATCATTTTTAAACCTAATCTGAACAGGTTTGATACCTAGTGCTTCAGCCAAGAGTTTCTTTACATTTTTACCGTGGAGTGCCTCATATTTATCCTGGGTACTATCAATCCATGAAATCCCCGCATCATAATCAAAGGGACCCGGCATGGCGATTCCTATCCTCACCGCAGAAAGATCATTACCAAATAACGGGGCCATGGCCCCTGCCCAAGAGGCTATAATCTCTTCGACCGTCCCTTTGGAATTGACCGCTCGTCGTACCAATCTATTTTGCTCCACGATTCGGGCCTCCATATCCACGGCTCCAACTGTAATGTGGGAACCTCCAACGTCTACCCCTAATACCTTATTAGACTCCATCTGCTGCTGCTTGATCTATTCTGTTAACAGTTCTATTTCTCCACCTGTTTTAAAAAGCTCATGGGGAATATAATATCCCTCCATCAATTTACCATTGACCTTAACGTTTTTCAATCCCCGTCCTTTGGAGGGATTTTTAATGCTGATGGATTTTCCTTCAGCAGTCTTCCAGTTCACTTCATCAAATACAGGCACGGTCACCAAATACTCAGGATCAGCAGGGCTCAACGGATAAAGCCCCAAAGCGGTCCAGGTATACCAGGAGGACATTTCTCCAGCATCATCCATACCCGAAAGGGCCAGGCCATGTTCACCAATGCCAAAATAATCTTTCAACAATCTATCAATTATTTCCTGGGATTTATGGGGTTTGTTCACAAAATAGTATGAAAACGGCGCTTCATGATCTGGTTGGTTGCCCTGGCAATATTGCCCCATAAAACCGGAAACATTTCTGGCAATATATTCTGGATTCCATGGCTTGGTAAACAAGGAATCCAATTTCTGCTCAAAGGCTTCTTTGCCCCCGTACAACTCCACCAAGCCGGGCATATCATGGGGAACATAAAAGGACAACTGCCAGGCATTGGCTTCCCGATACATGTATTCATAATAAGGATATTCCGGATTGAACGGGCTTATCCAATCCCCATTTTCCCATCTTCCCCTCATAAAATTGACCGAGGGGTCGAATACATTCCGATAATTTTGTCCCCTTTTTATCAGGTCCTGATAATGCTTCTCGTCGCCCATTTCCTTTGCAAACTGGGCCAAAGAGTAATCATCATAAGCAAACTCCAAGGTCTTGGAAACGCCTGCTTTGGCTTTTGTCTCCACATGTGGATTTTCCACCTTTGGATCTGAAATATAACCTTTTTCCATGTATTCTTTAATGTACGGGCGGGTACCGCCCTCCTTATAGGCATTGTTGAGCAGGTATTCATAAGCCTTATCTACATCAAAATCCACAATCCCTCTACGGTAAGAACCCGTTATAAACGGTGCAGCATGGTCTCCATGGAAAAAAGTAGGAATAAATCCGCTTTCCTCACCCCTGACTACCAATGATTGAATCACATCAGCCGTCACTTCCGGTGCTACCAGGGCCATCAGCACCACCTTGTTGCGATAAGTATCCCAGAGGGAAGGCAGGGTATAAAACCGAAAATCCTCCTTTCGGACCTTTCCGGTTTGATCGGTAAATTCACCGTTTACATCACTTCGCAGCGCAGGCCACAAAAATGAACGGTAAAAAGAAGAATAAAAAAGTTCTTTTTCCTTCTTCGTGCCCCCTTTGACCGTAATATGGGACAGCAATTCATTCCAGGTATCCACTGCTTCTTGATGCACCTGTTCAAAGGATTTGTCCCCCACTTCCTTTTCCAGGTTATCCTTGGCATTGGCCACACTTACATACGATAGCCCAATTTGCAAGACGATTGGGCTATCCTCGCCATCCTTGATATCCACGATGACATAGCCCTCCCGCTCACCTTCCTCCACTACATTGACCGTTTCTATATCCTGGTTCAGCTTGACATAAAAGTGTACTTTGTCTCCACCTACACGCTGAAATCCCTCCAGTTCCCGAGCCGAGGGATTGGAAATTTTCCAGTCCGAAACACCATTATTGGCTTTGCCCAGATCAAAGAGGACAGCCCTGTCTTCCGCATTTTCAAAGCGATATTCATGCACCCCCGCTCTCAGGGTACTGGTCAACTTGACATGGACTTGGTAATCTTGCAGGTAAACCTCATAATAACCCGGAGAGGCTTTTTCTTGCTCATGGCTGAATGTCGACTTAAATGGCTTTTCTGATGACCGTTTCATCGGAAGGATAGGAATATTACAGAGATTCCAATGGCCTTTGTTGGTATGGGTAAAGCCAATGATTTCAGTATCCTCGTATTCATAGCCTGCTCCGGAACCAAATTCGGTGATGGGACTGAGCTGTACCATGGCATTGGGAAGAGAACTGCCCGGGTAGGTCAATCCTGCCCAAACCCTCCATCCCTCGGGGGGAGTATAGCCGATCTGGGAAGGATCCGTCAAGGGTGCAGTACCGATAAAGGGATTGACGAATTGGGTAAGTCCGGCTTCATTTTCTTGGGCCTTGGCGCAGCCAAAAAGACACAAAGTTGCCGAGATGATGGAAATTAGGGACAAAAATCGCATGGTATCGGGTTATTTAATAGGTTTATAGGTAGTCTTGAGTAGGAAGTATTGAGTATTTGGTATTTAGTATGGGTTACTGAGCTGTAGTTCAGTAATCACAGGAAATCTTTCACTATCGATAGTATATCTTAGTTGTCCCGTCATCCCACATAGCTATCGGGATGCGGAAAAACTAAGTTGAGCTTGCCTGATTCAAGAAGGCCTGCCTGAGTCGGGGCAAGCCTGAGACACAATATTAATCTTTGCTGTCCCGTCATCCCGCATAGCTATCGGGATGCAGGACTGGTAAATTTGCGCCTCAGGCTCAAACCTTTCTGCCAATAGTATAAACTCCCTTTATTTATTACGCCAACAAATGTGGCTTTTCCTTGTAGAGTCTAAAGATCAACTCACCAAACAGGGTATTCGCCCAAGCAAACCAGCTTCGGGTAAAATTGTCCGGATCATCCTTGTGGAAACCTTCATGCATAAAACCTGTTCCGGCATGAGTGTTCTTTATCCATTCCAAACATTGCTTGATCTCCTGATCTTCCCTTGCCGTCATGGCCTGCAGGGTGATGCTCATGTGCCAGATATAGTCCATTCCCACATGGGGACCCCCGATTCCTTTGGCGGCTTTGCCGGAAAAGAAGTAAGGATTATCCTCGCTCAGGACAAAATTCCGGGTATTTTGGTAAATCGGATCATCGATATCCAAACAGCCCAGATAGCCCATACTCAGCAGAGAAGGCACATTGGAATCATCCATAAAGAGCTTATTACCATAACCGTCCACCTCGAAGGCATAGATCTTTCCATGGTCCAGGTGTTCTGCTACGGCGTATTTTTGGATGGCAGCTTCCACTTCATTGGCCAAATCCTCACATTCCCTTGCTGAAAGGGTATCCTTTTTCACTTCTTTATAAATGGTGGCCAATTGCCTCAATGACTGAACCGCAAAGAGGTTGGAAGGAATCAGGAAGGGATAAATGGTCGCATCATCGGAGGGTCTAAAGGCAGAACAGATAAGCCCTACCGGTTTCACAGGATTACCGTATCCATCTCCGGAAAGTGTATCTGTGGCGCGTGAAGTGGTTCTCTGGAAATGATATGGCCCATTGCCTTCTTTTCTTTGTTGCTCTTTGAAGGTCCTCAGCACCAATTTCATGGCTTTTTCCCAGCGGTCATCAAAAACCGAAGTATCGCCGGTTTCTTGCCAGTAACCATTGGCCAGACGGACGGCATAGCAAAGAGAATCAATCTCCCACTTGCGCTCGTGCAGCTCTGGCTTCATATCGGTATGGTCGCTTTGCCACTCCCCATCTTCCGGCCCATTATTAAAAGCATTGGCGTAAGGATCAATGATAATGCATTCATTGTGTCTGTGGATCACCCCTTGGATAAGCTTTTTAAGCTTTTTGTCCTTATTGACCAACGCCACATAAGGCCACACTTGGGCCGACGAATCCCGTAACCACATGGCATGAATATCGCCGGTGATGACAAAGGTGTCAGGCTTTCCATTCTTCTCCGAATACTCCACTGTAGTATCCAAAGTGTTGGGAAAACAGTTTTCAAACAACCAGGCCAATTCCTGGTCCTTGATATTCTTTTTGATTTCCTTGATGGTCTCCTCCACGGCCTTGCTGGAAAAGTTCCGAACATCAGTCGCTGGACGATTGCTTGCTTTTATTGCTGTGTTGCCTGCATAGGAAACAGCTGGCCCCATAGCCATTCCTAAAGTGGCTACAGCTCCGGTCTTGATAAAATCCCTTCTGATCATAGTTATCGTTCAAATTCAGTCAAGTATTGGAAAAACACACGTCTCCAACACTTTACTTAAACAGTAATATTTTCGTAATTTAATCGATTTAGCTTAACTAAACAAGCTAATTCAAATTTGCTACATTCCACCTACAGATGTCGAGCTCTCCTAGATGTCTTTCTAACGGCTCTTGAGAAACCCTGCTCAATCAAAACAGTTTATTCCAAAATGCCTTTTTCCTGTAACAATGCCGCTGCCTCCATCAGCATCAGGCCAGAAAGCTGGGTCGAAAGATCCGTTTTATCCCCTGGCAGCTGCCGCCAGTTTGGGCCGCAAAGCATATCCGGTCGACGCAGGCCGCTGGTATAAAGGGTTTCTACATTGAAGCGGAAAAAATTCACCATATCCCCCCTATCACCATCGGAAATGGCCGGTTCCTGAATCAGCTCAGTGAAGTAACGGACAAAGATCCCTTTGAACAGGCCTCCATCCCCTTGCCCCTCATTTTTCAAAATACCATCTGTAGCCAGTTCGGACCTGTTCATAGCTGATTTAGCTGTTTGAAGTGCATCAGCCAAATAACCACTTTCTCCGGTGATCTGGAACAAACGGAGCCCGGATCCGATCCAGGTTCCTGCATTATAAGTAAAGATCCAATCCTTTTTGACTGTTGGTGTTCCTTCCTGTAGTTCAATATGATCCCACACCAAACCGGTTTGGGGATCCACCAAAGTGGCTTTTTGCCATTCGTAAAGGTCCTTTGCCCAGTTCAGGTACTTTTCATCTTGGGTGACATGGTACAACCTGGTGGCCAAAACGATCGTGGGACCATTGGAAACAGCGTTTTTAAGATTGGGGGTGTCCTTTTTCCAGGTAATACCTCCACCAAATACTTCGCTGTAACTTTCCAGGATATCCTCCCAAAGAAACTCTGCCACTTCCAGGTATTGTGCATCATCGGTAGCATTGTATGCCCGGACACAGGCATTGCCCAACCAAAGCATATCATCGTTGAAGACATTCGAATAGGTCCCTCCATTCCTGGATTTGATGCCATGCAGGAGCTTTTTCATCTTATCCAGATAGGCCCCGTTTCCTGTTCGGCCGTAGGCATCCACATAGACATGCAGGGCATGGGCGTTGGGCCAATAGTTCCCATATGCTCCCCCGGGATTAAAGTTGAATGTGCCATCTTGGGCGATGTACAGTGAATAGGTACTGTTTTGCATGGAGTCAGCCGTGGCGGCATAATCGTATTGCACTTCCTCCGTTTGTTCAAAATCTTTACGCAAAGGGCCCAAATCACTGTCGATACACGAGGACAATGCCCCGCTTATCGCCAAAATGGATAAGGCTATTTTATAGGTTTTCATTTCTTTCTCTTTTGGTCAATTACTATTTGTATTCCCTGTTTATTCAGTAGTTGTAAGCTGTCATGATGAGAAATCAACATTTTCTCAAATAGTAAGGATAGGGATGTCATTTGAGATTTCTCTTCGTCATTGCTATCCCGATGGGCCAGGAGAAGCCCGCCTCCCAGAGGGCAGGCAATCTCCTTTAATGAAAAAGGGACTGTCATGTCCTACCTCTCGCAGTGACGTTTCCTGTTGATGGTAGGAGGGACAGCCTGTCCCGATGGTTATCAGGAACGAAGCAGTCTAGGCTATGACAACCGAGATTGCTTCATTCCGCTAAAGCCTCATATGCAATGAGGGTTTGCTTGACTGCCCTCCACTCCTTATTCCACGGTCACGGAATGCGTGTAATTGGAGACCTCCGCATTGAAAATGATCTGTATATCGGCCGCTGCATTGTCCACCTCTGTGGCAAATTTGAAGCAGTTGTTCCAACGGTCATTCGTGACAGGCACCATGTACCAATACGCCGGGCCGGTGGACTCATTGGGACGTTGGTTGTCACCATTGGTGCTGCCAAACCACTCTTCCGAGCCATTGCCATCCGCATCGGTCACCATGAAACGGAATTTATACCTTTCATCCCTACCCCAGCCTTCTTGCTTGAAGACCACCGGAAAATCCTCTACTTCCCAGGTGCCATTGGCAGCATAAGCTAGTTCTGTAATAAATGCGCCATCCGGTGCGAACCAAAGTTCCACATTCCCGATCTCACTGATTTCGGTAGTACCGTTGGAAAAATCCACCCTGATGCGGTACACTTTTTCCTCCCCGGTATAGGCTGTTTCTCCTTCAGCTTTCAGTTTTTCTCCGTCGATATAATAGGTGCCCGGTTCGCCGGCATTTCTCTCTGCGAAGAAGTAGGATCCTTCGTTCAATGAAGTATAAACTTCAAATGTGTTGGCGCTGGTCTTCTTCATCAAAATGGCATTGGAAAGATCCTCTCCGGCCTCTGTGGCCGAACCGGTAAGGTATAATTCATCCGGGGCAGGAAAACCAGCAGGTCTTTCCACCTCGATGGTTCTGATATCCACAATTTCCTGCACATTGATTCCTTTGGAAGACTGTACCGACCATTGGAGTTTGCCCACACCTTCAGGCTGTATACCTGCCATTTCCGCAATTCTGTTCAACTCAGAAAATGGCAAGGTGAGGGTCCTTTGCATTCCCCTGCCATCTGAAGGCATGATAAACAAAGGATCAGAAAAATCGCCTCCCTCTTCATCAAAAACCACATCATATAGGACTACCCCATTGTCTGCGGCCTTTGCGGCTTCCCACTCGAATATCGCAGCACTCTGAGCCCCCAGATTCATGTAGGCATTGTTTTCCGGAGCATATAAACTCTGTACAGGTGTCACCGTTGTATGCACCTCAGTATCTTCCTGACATCCCCAAACGGTCATCAGTGCCATCAAAAATGAAAGGAGTTTAAAACTTATATTTTTCATTGTTATTGTTGTTTTCAGGTTATTGTTCAGGTTTATTCCCATCCGGGATTTTGGCTTAGGTTAGGGTTTTGGTTGCGTTCATCCCTTGGAATTGGCCACAGGTAATGTTTAGAAGGGTCAAAAGACCTCAAATTGACCCGCAAATAGCCATTGTCTTCGGAAGGAGGTCCAAACTGTGCACCATGTGCCCACCCATTAAGTACCTCTTCTGCAATGCGCCATCTTCGGATATCAAACACCCTCAAGCCTTCCATGGCCAGTTCCACCCTGCGTTCATTTCGGATCACATCACGCCATCCACTTTGTCCCAGGTCAGCGTCAAAATCCAATGCCGCGGAAGCTTCAAAGCCTGCTCTTTCACGGATAGCACGGATCGTCTCGTCCCAAGCGGTTTGATCCATTTGGTTCAACTCATTTTTAGCCTCAGCATACATCAACAATACCTCTGCGTACCTGAACAGCATCAGGTTTAGCCCGGAGGCAAATTGGGTAATGCGGGAAGGGTCAAAGTACTTCCGCGTATAATAGCCGGTCGTGGTGGAAGAAGACCCGGGCACGTATTCATCCGGAGCAGAAGGATCAGGATCTGTCCCTGGTCGGATATAGATCGTATGTGTTTGGCCATTGTCCTCCCACTCGTAGAGGTGATGGACAATCGTGGCTTTTAGCCTTGGATCACGACGAACATAAGGTTTGTCCTCGTCATAACCGGATGATGGATCATGGATCGGCAAACCATTTTCCATCAAATAGCTGTCCACCAGCTCCTGAGTAGGCGCCAATGCATTTAGCCTTGCCCCTGCCGATAAAGGAGCCATGTCAAAAAACTGTCCCCAAGTGCGGAACTGTGGCACATACTGCAAGCTGAGGATATCTTCCTGGTTGTATTCATTTTCAGGCATGAACAAACCTTCATAAGACGGGAACAACCCGTAATTGCCATATTCATTGCCAAAAATCAATTCTTCTGTAGAGGCAACCACTTGCTGCCACTGCCCTTCATAAAGATGTACCCTGGCCTTGAGTGCCATGGCTGCTCCACGGGTAATCCTTCCCCTTTCTGATTCGGGCAATTCCTGCTGAGAAGGTAAAATCCCACTGACTTCCTCCAGCTCACCAATAATAAAATCCAGCACTTCGCTTTTTGGGCTTCTGGTTATGGTCTGGGCCTCCTCAATGGTAATATCCCTGTCCAGCAAAGGCACATCGCCAAACCAGGTCATCAATTGAAAATGCTGGTAAGCACGGATAAATCGGGCCTCCCCTTTCATGCGCTCGCGCACAGCTTCATCCATATCCTCCACCTTGTCTATATTTTCCAATAGGATATTACAGGTTTTGATGGCGCCGTAATTATTGTCCCACTGACTCTGCAAACGGCCTAAGGAAGGATCATAAGTCCCGGCGGCAAGTGAAGCCGCTCCGGCATTGTCACCCCGACCATTATACGCATTGTCAGACGCCCCCTCATTATAAAAAAAGCGGTTGCTGTCAAACATCTGCGAATAGGCGGTATTCAGCATGCTTTGCGCTTTGGCCTCTGAAGTCCAGTAGGTCAGGTCTGTAAAGGTGTTTTCTGGAGCCAAGTCCAACTCCTTACAGCCTGTCCAGAGCATCGTACAGCATGCCGATAGAATGATTGTATAGTTACTTAGTTTTTTCATTTTTTGAGGTCATTAAAAGGTGATATCCAATCCAAAACCGTAATACACCATGGTGGGATAAGCCCGGGCACTGTTGGCTCCGCCGCTTCTCATGCTGTTGTCAAATTCCGATAATTCCGGATCCACAAAATCCACCTTGGAAAGGGTAAACAGGTTTTGACCGGAGAGGTAAGCCCTGCAGTTTTGCATGCCCAGCTTTTCAGCCAATCCTCGAGGTAAAGTATACCCCACCTGCACATTTTTTAACCGGAGGTAAGCCCCATCAAATAAGTACATATCAGAGCCTCTTCTAAAATTATTGGTATTGGACTGGCTACCGTTATCCGCCAATCTTGGATAACGGGCGTCCGGATTTTGTGGCGTCCAGTAATCCAATTGATGCTCATACATGGTCATGCCATAATTGAAATGGAAAGGCTCTACCATTTCCCCACGGATCATCATGGTTCTTCTACCCACACCCTGCGCAAAAACATTTAAATCAAAGCCCTTCACCCTGACATTATAGGTCAGCCCAAAGGTCATTCTCGGAAAAGGATTGCCAAAGACGTATTTGTCATCATCGTTGATGATGCCGTTGCCATCTACGTCCACATAGCGGTTGTCCCCAGGCTGTACGTTCAGCCCTTCAGGCTTGGCACCGTTTTCCACTTCGTCAATGTTCTGGAAATAGCCATCCCTTTTCAGACCCACATAGGAATTGAAAGGATACCCCTCTTTCAACAGCACTTGAAGTTCCTCCACTCCGGTAAGCCTTTCTTCTCCCTGAAAATCCAATACTTTGTTTTTGGAGTCGGCCAGATTGAAAGAAAAAGTATGCTCAAACAACTCCCCCCTATGACGGTAAGTCGTGGTGATTTCCCAGCCTTTATTGCCAACTTTTCCACTGTTGAAATCAGGCAGGGAGGTTCCAAACACCCCTGGAACAGCCGGTGGAACCAAAATATCGGATGTAACCTTATCAAAATAATCCAGGCTCAAGGTCAATGCACCGTCCAAAAAGTCTAGATCAGCACCAATATTGAAAGTGGCTGCCCGCTCCCACTGGATATTGGGATTGGCGTAGTTGAAACCTGTCCCTCCGACAGCGGCATTATTAAAGCCATAGGCATTTTGGAAAGTAAAAAAGGTGGTCTGGTATTGGTAATTACCCACATTTTGATTGCCCAACACCCCATAGGAAGTTCTTAACTTTACCTCCCCATAGCGGTCACGATAACTTCTCATAAAGGCCTCTTCCGAAAGTCGGTACCCTAGGGAAGCAGAAGGGAAAAAGCCCCATCTTTTTCCTTCGCGGAACTTGGAAGAACCGTCGTAGCGGAAGCTTAATTCTGCTAGGTATTTTTTGTCATAATCGGATGATACCCGCCCAAAAAGGGAATTCAGACTGTTTTCAGACGAACTTTGATTAGAGTTATATGAGTCTGGATTGATGACCGTTTCGGTTACCGGTGTTCCCAATTCTGGGTCAGTAAAACGCTTGTAAATGGCAATCCCCCTATCACTGTGGTTTTCGTTGGACACTCCTACTAAGGCATTGAGCTGATGAAGCTCCGAAAACACCTTATCGTACTGCATCATCAATTGGGTATTCAAGTCCAGGCCTTTCCGGTTAATGTCATTGGTATTTCGGTCCCCGCCATACACACCTCGTGGATAAAAATTCACTTGCTTGGTCCTTGAATACTGATTATTGGAATACATATTAAACCCAAACACCCCACGCATTTTCAGGTCATTGGTCAATTTGAGTTCACCGCTAATATTACCAAACACATTATCATCGGTGTGTTCTCTGAAGCCACCTTCTTCCAAAATACCCAAGGGGTTAAATTCCTGAAGAATGTCATTGGTCAAAAACCTTCCAGAAGTATCTTTTTGGGTGTAATATAGGGGAACCCTGTTGGCATCCGCCATCAATGTACCACTGGAGTAAGAGTGGTCACTGATCAGTCTTCTGGTATAGGCCAGCCTGGAGTCCAGTTTAAATCTACCAAATTCATTGCTTAAGTTCATTCGGAAATTGTACCTGGAATATCCTTTTTCAGGGCCTACAAAGTTACTTCGCTGGTCGGTATATCCTGCAGAGACAAGGTAGGTGGTATTTTCACTTCCTCCCGACACGGAGAGGTTATGGTTTTGTTGTACCGCATTTTTGAAAATCTCCTTGGCAAACCATTCTGTATCCCCATTTTCCCTGATTTGACGGATTTCTCCCGGGCTGAATACCGCCTCGCTCCTGCCGGCGTTGAAGGCCGATTCATTTCTTAACATGGCATTTTGATAACCATGCACAGGACTGGTAAAGAATTGGGGGGTATTCACCCCTACCAAGCCGTTATAGGTTACTTTGGCCTTGGCGTTCTTCTTTCCTTGCTTGGTCGTGATCAACACTACACCATTATTTGCCCTACTACCATATATCGCTGCACTTCCTGCATCTTTCAGTACCGATACACTTTCTATATCCGATGGGTTGAGCAGGTTGATATCCCCTCCCATAACACCGTCAATTACAATCAAGGGGCTATTATCTCCCAGGGTACTGATCCCCCTAATGTTAAGGTTGATTCCTGCGCCGGGCTCAGAATTCCGCTGCTGGACAATCAGATTGGCAGAAACCCCCTGTAAGGCCTGGCTCATGGTGGCCACGGGCCGTCCTTCCAGTTTCTCTTGACCTACCTGATCCACAGCCCCTACCACACTGAGCTTTTTCTGTGTGCCATATCCTACGACCACCACCTCTTCGAGGGAAGAAGTGCTCATGCTAAGGGTTACATTGATGGTACTCTGTGCCCCTACTACGATTTTTTTGGATTCAAATCCAATATAGGAAAACACCAATGTCGCTCCCTCTGCCACCTCAATGGAGTAGATCCCGTCAATATCCGTTACGGTTCCAAGGCTTGGCTGCCCATCGACAATCACAGAAGCTCCCGGAAGGGGCTCGCCGCTATCGTCCATCACCTGTCCACTGACCCTTATCAGGTCAAGCTTCTCCGGACCTTTGTCCCCCTTTTGGGAACTTGAAGATCGCATAACATGAATCGTCCTGTTGATCTGCTTAAAAGTCAGTTGGGTCTTGGAAGAAATATCCTCCAGTACGGTAAGAAGGGATTGTTTGTCAGCCTTGATACTGACCAGCGGTGTGTTTCTCACCTGGTCCAAGTCGTAAGCGAATCTAAAATCCGTCTTTTGTTCAAGGCTTCTTAAGACCTTTTCTACCGGAGCGTCATCCATGCTGATGCTCACTATGACGCTCTCCAGATCTTTTTGCTGGTTTGCGAAAGCTTCCTGGCCAGCCATCTTCCCTGCCGTAAGCAATACCAGACAGAGAAAACAGCGCCAGAGTAACTTCCTCCTGTAAACGAGTAGTTTTTCTTTCATTATTTTGGGATTAATTTAACTGATGGGTACCGGCACCGATACCCTTTATTTTTGATTGATTTTTACTTTTCGGTCCTTTATCTCATAGTCAAAACCTAGAGAATACTGCATACCTTTAAGTACATTCTCAAGGCTTTCATTCGTAAACTCGCCGCTGTATTTCCCTGAAAAAGCGGTTCCTCCCTCAAAATCAAAGCTTACATTGTACCATCTGGAGAGCCGCTCAAAAACACGTGCATAAGGCTCCTCCTGGAATTTAAGAATCCGCTCTTTCCAACCGATCAGATGATTGTAATCATAAGAGCCCTTCGTAAGCGACTGTTTTTTGGTATCGTAAAAAGTGGCTTCCTCGGGGGTAATCGTGGTAGATACACCATTCTCTGTATCCACTTTGACTTTTCCAGTCACCACTGCCACATGAAATTCAGTATCCTCAGGATAAGCGCTCACGTCAAAAGAAGTTCCCAAAACAGTGGTTTTTAGCTTCCCACTTAGCACCGTAAAAGGTAAATCAGGGTTTTTCACCACTTCAAAAAATGCCTGTCCCAACAGCTCCACCCTTCGCTCTTCATCGAAATTGGAAGGATACCGGATTTCGCTATCAGAATTAAGGGTTATTTCAGAGCCATCCGGCAAACGGACAATTTTCTTCATGCCTTTGGAGGCAGTTTTGGTGATCCAGGTGATTTCAGATGAACGGTTTTCTAAATCCTTCCCAAATTTCAAATAACTAAGCGTCAAAAAACCGAACAGTAACAAGGAGGCGGCTGTAGCGAACCACCACTTAAGCTGAGTAGCCCCGCTTACCTTATTTATCTTCTTAATTTTTTGTTCCTGCTCCCATTTTGAATTGAACAGGATAAGATTGTCCAGCATCCTATTGTAATCCTCATGGCCCATGGAATAGGTATTCTTCCAGACCAAGGTTTTTGAAAGTTCCTTCGCCTTTAGCATCATCTCCTGCTTTTCGGGATGCTTCTTGCTCCATGCACTCCAAAACCTGTCCAGTTCTGTATTAGGGGCTTTTATCCACTTTAAAAAAAGTGGATGCTTCAGAAAATCAGCTTCTGTGTTTGGATCAAAATTCATCGACAATTCAGGTTATTGGAAAGCTTCCTTTGTTCTTATATTCAATAAGAGACAACACCTAGAAATGTGACCCCAGTCAAATCGATTAATTTTTAAAAGATCTGGCTATCCTGGATTTTGCACGTAGCATTAATAGAACAAAATACTTAACAGAAATCCTTCTGATGGCCTTTGGAGCATTCGGTTTTGGGACATTTGATGGAGGCGTTAAGAAAATGAGTTAGCTCGCGAAGTGGACGAGCGAGATCCACTCATTTTTAGTCTACAGCAAATGGTACAAAATCAAATTGAGGCTAACTGTTCGAAATCGAAAACCAATTTGCTCAATTTGAAGAAGGCTCCGTGGCCTAGATTTTTGGTTCTTTTCATCGATGGAAAAGAACAGAAAACAATAAGAACCTTATAAAATTTGGTTACATGTAACATTGCGGATACACATAAAAATAATATTCTTTACGCCCAAAAACTTTCCAAAACCTAATTGATGTTATTCTTTTCAGAAGCAGGTTTTAAACTTCTTTTTCATTAGCCCACAAAGAGAAACAAAACCCTTAAAATATCCTTGTGTTTGTGTAGGCGCAAGTGCAGGCTATCAAGTGCCCTGTACAATAACTTTCTGGCTGATTTTACCTGCGAAAGTTCCATGACATTGGCGATCTCTTTATAGGACAATCCCTCAAAAAAATACAAAGAAAGCACCTCCCGTTGCCTTAGAGGAAGCTGATTACAGGCCTCTTCAAGAATTTTTTTCTGGTCTATGGTAAACATGGTCTGAATGGAATGATAATCAGGGTCAATGCTCATTAAAAATCCCCCTTCCTTTTCAAGCTCTTCCTCACATACCAGTTTTCTCTTCTGCTTCAGAAGACGCAACAGCCTCCTTCTAAAACTACTGAACAAATAATATTTGATAGAATTTGCGGTAGAAATTTTATCCTTGCTCTTTATCAACTGATAAAACACATCTTGAATCGCATCGTTTACCAAATCTTCATGTGATGTAAACTGTCGGCCATAGTTAAATAAATTGTGGGCATAGGCATTAAAAATCTTAGCCAAAGCCAATTCACTGCCCTGCTGAAATTCCCTCCATACGCCGGATTCCTGCTCATGCTGGAGATCGAAGGACTTCTCTGGGTTCAACTTGCTTCCTGAAATTGAAAAATCTTCAACTGATCGGTTAGGTACCATTCGTGGGTTAGGGTTATTGTTAATTGTCTTGATATACAAGCACACCAAGCATCCAGACCTCCCAGGCTATCCAATGGACATCGGATACTTTTAAGTAAACAGGCTAAACTTACAAATTCAATCTACAACTTGCAAATGCTAAACCATTTTAGTTAACTAAAAGAAAGGCTTTACCTTATTCGTGTCAGGACATGGCCCCACGCAAACTTCATTGAATAACGATCCCCAATTGGCAAAACAACGAGTAAGAGCGGATAAAGAGCAATGCGGGTGATTTATGAAAGAAGTCAGTTAAACCAGCACGTCCTATATCAAAATTATTTGTTTCTAGCTTCACTTTTAGTAAATTATAAAAGCACTTTTTTCTAACTCAAATCAGACCCTAATATGGATTTAAGCAACTATCAATGTGCCGGTCTCTTTGATGAAATGTTCCATTCAGATGGCAGCTGTAGGGAGCATTATCATTATATTGAGAAATTGCTCAAAAAGACCCCTCCCAAAAAGCTCAAGCAGTTGCAGTTTTCGGCCAACAAAACGCAGCTGGCCATGGGCATGACCTTCAACGTGTACCATAATGAAGAAGGGCTTGAAAAAATCCTGCATTTGGACATTATTCCCAGGATAATTGCCAACCAGGAATGGCTAAAATTGGAAGCGGGGTTAAAACAGCGGGTAAATGCCCTCAATATGTTTATCCAGGACATCTACAATGAGCAGGAAATCTTAAAGGAGGGCATCGTTCCTAGAGACCTGATCGAAAACAGCAAGGATTTCCTGAAACCCTGCATGGGGCTGACCCCACCCAAAGGGATTTGGTGCCACATTACAGGCACTGACCTTATCCGCGACAAAAACGGGGAGTACTTTGTATTGGAAGACAACCTCCGCTGTCCATCAGGGGTCTCCTATATGCTAGAGAGTCGGGAGATCATCAAAAAAGCCTTTCCCAACATCATCAACAAGGCCGGTGTCATGCCTGTCTCCAATTATCCCACCCGTTTGCTTCAAATGCTCCAGCACCTCTCCGACAGGGAAAAACCTGTAGTGGGTGTTTTGACCCCGGGCATTTATAATTCTGCCTACTTCGAACACTCTTACCTGGCGTTGCAAATGGGCGCTGAGTTGGTTACCGGGCAGGACCTGGTGGTCGAGGACAACAGGGTCTACATGCAGACCACCCAAGGCTATGCTTCTATAGATGTGCTGTATCGGCGAATTGACGATACCTTTTTGGATCCACTTGCCTTCAACCCAGACTCCCTCTTGGGGGTAAAGGGGCTTTTTGATGCCTACAGGGCTGGCAATATCGCCTTAGCCAATGCCCCCGGAACCGGCGTGGCGGACGACAAAGCCGTCTATGCCTATGTACCGGACATCATCCAATACTACCTCAATGAGGCGCCCATCTTAAACAATGTGCCGACCTATCTCTGCAGAAAACCAGAGGAGCGCCAATATGTGCTGGACCATATTAACGAGCTTGTCGTCAAAGAAACCAATGCCGCGGGGGGCTATGGGATGCTTATTGGCCCCAAAGCCACCAAAGAGGAGCATGAAAAATTCAAAAAACTCATCACAGATAATCCCAATAATTATATCGCTCAACCCACCCTTTCTTTGTCCACTGTCCCCACCCTTACAGAAGACAACATCGAGTGCAGACATGTAGACCTGCGTCCCTATGTCCTCTACGGCCAGGAAATCGATGTGGTCCCCGGAGCACTCACCAGAGTGGCCCTCAAAAAGGGATCCTTGGTAGTGAACAGCTCCCAAGGAGGAGGAAGTAAGGATACTTGGGTTTTATATTAAATCATCTACTATGTTAAGTCGCGTTGCAAATTCCATATACTGGCTGGGAAGATACCTGGAAAGGGCTGAAAATTATGCCCGCTTTATTGATGTCAACTTCAACTTGATGCTGGACCTCCCCCCCGGAATGAAGGCCCAATGGGAACCGCTGGTCTTTGCCACCGGAGACCGGGAGCTGTATGCTGAAAAGTTCGATGATTTTGATAAGAGATCGGTCATTCATTTCATGACCTTGGATAGGTCCAATCCCAATTCGATCGTTTCTTCACTTACCTATGCGCGGGAAAATGCCCGGATCATCCGGGAAAACCTCAGCAAAGAAACTTGGGAAAAAATCAATGAGCTGTACCACTTCATCAATAATGCCAGCGAGAGAAAAATCTGGGACAAGAAAGATCCACGAAGCTTTTTTGAACATATAAAGAACCACCTCCAACTACTCTATGGCTTGGCAGACACTACTGTGGCCAGGACGGAAGGATGGTATTTCAGGACCCTTGGCATGTACCTGGAAAGGGCCGACAAAACCAGTAGGATTTTGGACGTCAAGTACCATATGCTGCTCCCCTCCCCCAAGGAAGTGGGCAGCCCCCTGGATCTGTTGCATTGGACGGCATTGCTCAAGTCTGTCTCGGCCTTCAACACCTACCGCAGAATGTATGGAAAAATAGAATCCAGCAGCTTGGTGGAATTCCTCATCTTCAACCGGAGATTTCCACGATCCATTTATTTCTGTCTTAAAGAAGCCGAAGACTGCCTGCACATGATTACCGATTCCGCGACCAACGAATTTAAAAACAACGCGGAAAAAGAAATCGGTGCCCTGCGGTCCAAATTAGGTTTTAGCGACATCAATGACATCATCCAAGCAGGACTGCATGAATCCATCGATGAAATTCAGCAAAAAATAAATATTATTTCATCCGAAATTGAGTTAAATTTCTTTCAGTTAAAACACAGCACTTTTACCCAAAACCAACAATAAAAATGACCTTCTGCCTAGGTATTAAAACAAAACATGGTCTTATTGGCCTCTCCGACACTAGAATAACCTCTGGTAACGAAACCACTACCTCCAAAAAAGTCTATGTGGTCAATAAAAAGAAACATTCCTTTTTCGTAATGACCTCGGGTCTGCGTTCAGTACGCGATAAGGCGATCACCTATTTCACCGAAGTCATCGAACAGCAGGACGATCAGTTCAACAAACTCTATAAGACGGTCAATGAACTGGGCAAACAGATCAAAAGGGTGGCCGTGGAAGACAAACCCGACATCGAGGATTCAGGACTAAATTTCAATCTCCATGCCATCATCGGCGGACAGCTGGAGGACGATTCAGAGCCAAAACTGTACCTGCTTTATCCCCAGGGCAACTGGATAGAAATCCGAAAAGGAACCCCCTTTGTTATTGTCGGCAATACGGGCTTTGGCAATCCCGTGCTCAGGCGTTCCCTGGATTATGATGAAACATTGGACTTTGCCATCAAAAGTGCCTTTCTGGCCTTTGATGCCACCCGGATCTCTGCCAATGATGTGGATTTTCCGATAGACATCGTAATCATGGAAAACAACGAATATTTCATCAAAGAAACCCGCTTTGAACAAAATGAACTGGTGCATATTTCTGATTTTTGGAATAGCCGACTGAAAAAAGCTGTCGCAGAGCTTCCTACAGATGCCCTCAACAAAGCCTTTAAACCCAAAGAAGCTCCGGTTAATGAAAGATGAAAAGAAACTTTTAATCCATCACCACACCTTATACACCTATCAGGAGCAGGTATTTCTAAATCCACATAAAATCCTGCTCAGTCCCTCCAACCGAAGATATTTCCATATACATTCCATCGAGACGGACATCCACCCCGCACCGCTTGGCGTCAATCAAAGATTGGACATGGAAGGCAACCTGTTCCAGCAAGTCTGGTTTGGCATGCCCACCACCCGCTTTGAAATCGACATCAAGCTAGACCTTACAGTCTATCCTATCAACCCTTTTGAATTTATCATAACAGAGAATTTTGAACAACTTAATCCCCATGGAGAACTTATTTTTAACTATTCAGAAGAACAGTTGCCATTTTTGCAACCTTTCCTTCAGCATAGCCCTTCCCCTTTTATCAATGGTTTTGCCAAAGACATCAAACAAGGGAGCAATGGAATCGTGACATTTTTGGTAGAGCTGACCGCCCACCTCCATAGAATCTGTAACTATATTACCCGTGAAGCCCCTGGAATATGGTCTCCTGAAAAGACCTTGTCCGAACAAAGGGGCTCCTGTAGGGACCTTGCCTGGCTGTTGATCAATATACTCCGGGGAGAAGGAATCGCCAGCCGGTTTGTCAGCGGCTATGCCTATAATCCGGAACTGGAAGAAAACCACGAACTGCATGCCTGGGTGGAAGCCTTTTGCCCCGGTGCCGGATGGATCGGCATTGACCCCAGTCTGGGACTACTGACCGATGCCTTTTATATTCCTTTGGCCAGCAGCTACCTGCCCCATCTCACCCTGCCTGTATCGGGCACCTATAGCGGAAACGGCAGCTCCCAATTGAGCAGTTTTGTGGAAATCAAGCCTGTGTAAACCTGCTGCCTTGTGTATAGCTTAACTTTTTCTTAACGGTGTTTTTTGCACAAGCTGCTGTTGCTGTCTATAAATTTGAACTATTCTATACTTCCATGAGCATGGCAACAAGCGACACCGAGCTTTTTGAATCGATGGCCCTGAAAAATGACCAAAGGGCTTTTCAAAAGATTTTCGACCTTTACTGGGAAGAAATGTTCCATCTTGCCCTACAAAAAACCAAAAGTCCCGACTTGGCCCAAGATCTGGCGCAGGAAGTTTTTATCAGCCTCTGGAAATACAAGCATTCCATAGAGATAAAAACGGGCTTAAGAAACTATCTGGCCACCATGGTCAAGTACGGTTTTTTTAAACTTGTCCAGAAAAACAAGCAAAACATAACATCCCTAGAGACCAATACCTACTCAGAGCCTTCCCACGAAGAACACGGCTTTTCCATCATGGAGTTTAACGAGCTTTATGAAAAAATCGAGGTCATTACGGAGACCTTGCCCCCCAGATGTCGGGAGATTTTTATCATGAACAAAGTAAATCACATGTCCGTAGAAGAAATCGCCCAAAATTTCAAAATCTCACACTCCACGGTCAGGAACCAACTATCCAAAGCAAGAGAAATCTTCAAAGATCAACTGGCCGAGGAATTCAGTTTGGTGGCCTTGTTTTTCCTTTACTGCAACTGAGCCCACATTACCCACAAATTACCCTTCACACTTGTTTTCTTAACGATTCGATAAACACTTTCCAATAGACATCATGGCCTTTTCCATACTCTTACTTATGAAAGGCATAAAAAATGGAAATCAATCGATATTGGAATAAACTTATTGGAAAGCTTTTTAATAGCACCATTAATGATGAAGAACTCAAGTCACTCAATCGATGGTATGAGGCTCGGCATTTAGCGCCACCCCAACTATCGACAAAAGATCAGCAGCACATTAAGGAAGCTACTTGGAAAACCATCCAAGCAGAAATACCCTCCAAAGCCCGGAGGGTGGTGCCGATGAACCAAAACAACTTTCCTTGGGCCAGCCTGTCAAAAATTGCCGCTTGTCTCTTGATTGCGGGCTTGATCAGCCTGCACTTTTGGATGCCCAAAGAACACGTCAGTGAAACGGTCAAGATGCTAACCGTCAGCAACCAGCGGGGACAAGTGAGCAGCTTCACCCTGCCTGACAGCTCCAAGATCTGGTTGGGAACAGGTTCCAAACTTTCCTACCCAGAAAAGTTTGGAAAAACCCGATCAGTAACATTATCGGGAGAGGCCTTTTTTGATGTCTACCGGAATCCTCATAAACCCTTCATCATTACTACAGGTGAGCTAAAAACCACTGTTTTGGGCACCTCCTTTAACATCAACGCTTACCCGGGGGAATCCCCCAAAATCTCTGTTTTCACGGGCAAAGTAGAGGTAACGGAAAACGCTTCCAACAAGCACAAAATCCTGCTCACTCAAAACCAGGAAGCCAGCTGGCAAAAAGGCCAGGGTTTTTCATCCATCATTTCCTTTGATAAAGAAGAGGTACTAAAATGGAGAAGTGGGATTTTAAATTTCCAGAATGCCAGTATGGAAGAAGTGGTCCATGAATTCTCCCAATGGTTTGACATTGAATTTAAACTCATCAACCAAGGGGGGAAGGACTGCAGGTTCAGCGGGGAATTTAAAAACACCTCCCTGAAAAATGCCCTGGACATCATCCAATATGCACTGAACATCCACTATACAATAAATGAACATGAAGTAATCATCAACGCAAAAAACTGTCATACACCTTAAGCTAAAAAAAACGAATCCGGGATAAGGGCATATCACCGGATTCAAAAGATGAAATGATTTTTCCTCGCTGCTTCCATCTTCGACCATGTAGCAACAAGGAAGTAACCTTTTATTAATCAAAGTTATGAAAAAAAAACTACTTCGCATTGTTTTGAAATCAACAGCGAATCTCTTAATCATCGGAACCCTCATGTATTGCCTGAGCAACCTGGCCCTGGCACATGAAAGCTACTCCCAACATATGGGAGAGACAAAGATCGAACTTTCCAAAGGTCAGATTCCTTTGAAGCTGCTTTTTTCTAAAGTAGAAGCCCAGAGTGAATTCCGCTTTCACTACAACCCTAACCTTTCAGAAGTTCGGGAGACCATACAGGTAAAGGGATCATCGGATCTTGAAAGCCTTTTGTATGATATTGCCCGACAAACGGGACTCAGCTTCAGACAGGTAAACGAATCCATTGCCGTCAGAAAGGAAGAAAAAAACCGAACGGCGAAGGCCATAGAGATCAACATCAAGATCACAGGAACGGTAAAGGATAAGGACTCCGGAGAACCTATCGTAGGTGCTTCTGTTTTTATTGAGGGTGCTGGACTTGGCGTCGCTACTGACCTGGATGGCAACTGGGCCCTGGAGATCCCTGAAGATCTACTGGGAAAAACCATTACAGCCAGTTACCTGGGCTACCAAATGGGGACGATGACCATTACAGAAGCCCCCATCCAGTTCCAGCTTATCTCCAATGAACTGGAAGAAGTGGTCGTAGTGGGATATGGAACCCAGAAAAAAGTAAACCTTACCGGTGCGGTGGATCAGGTAACAGGAGAGGTCTTTGAAAACCGTCCTGTCCCCAATATTGCCCAGGGGCTTCAAGGGGCCATTCCCAACCTGAACATCAATATTCAAGATGGAAAACCTACCCAGTCCCCTTCTTTTAATATCCGGGGCACCACTTCGATCGGTCAGGGAGGAAATGCCCTGGTACTGATAGATGGCGTGGAAGGCGACCCTTCTATGATCAACCCCTCCGATATAGAAAGTATTTCGGTCTTGAAAGACGCCTCTGCCGCCTCCATCTATGGAGCCAGAGGAGCTTTTGGTGTCATCCTGATCACTACAAAAAGCCCTTCCAAGGATAAAATGTCCCTGACCTACACTTCCAACTGGTCCATAAAATCCCCCACGGTAGTTCCTGACTTGGTGACCGACGGCTATACTTGGGCCAGCATGTTCAATGAAGCCTGGACGGCTTGGAATGACTATTCCCAGACTCCCCAAAACGCCAACAAAACCCTTCCTTTTTCCCAAGAATACCTGGCTGAACTCAAAAGGAGATCCGAAGACCCAAGTTTACCGGACATCGAAGTAGGCCCTAACGGAGAGTATATCTATTACGGCAGTACCGATTATTACGGGGAACTTTATAAGAAAAGCCTTTTGGCCATGGAGCACAACCTCTCCTTGTCAGGAAGCAGCGGAAAGACTGGATACTATATTACGGGTAGATTCTTTGATCAGGAAGGCTTGTTCAAATACAACTCCGATGACTTCCGCATGTATAACTTCCGCGCCAAAGGCTCCATGGAAATGACCGACTGGCTAAAGGTAGAGAACAACACTGAATATTCCTTCAGACAATACCACAATCCCCTGAATGTAGGCGAGGGAGGAAGTATCTGGCGAAATATTGCCGATGAGGGCCATCCTTTGGCTCCCTTATTAAACCCTGACGGTACACTTTCCTACTCTGCCGCTTATACCGTCGGTGATTTCTATTATGGTAAAAACGGTATCGACACCGAAAGAAGCATCATCAAGAACATCACCAGTTTCAGTTCAGAATTCCTGGACAATACCCTGCGCGTGAGGGGCAACTTCACCTTTCAGGATGTCCAGAACAACGAGCAACGTATCCGTGTACCGGTTCCCTATAGCCGAAGCCAGGGGGTAATCGAATACGTGGGCAACAACACCAATGATATCCGCAATAGCCGTTCAGAAACCAGGTACTTGGCCACCAATATTTATGCGGAATACGAACCCAAATTGACGGGAAACCACTACCTAAAAGGTTTGGTAGGCTATAACTATGAAACCTCCTCTTATAGCAGCCTTACAGCCCAAAGAAACGGATTGATCTATGAAGATGCCCAGGACATCAACCTGGCATTGGGACAGTCCATCACCACCAACGGCGGATGGGAAAGATGGGACATTCAGGGAGGTTTCTTCCGGGTAAACTATGACTATGCAGGTAAATACCTTCTGGAAATCAATGGGCGCTATGACGGTTCATCCAAGTTTCCAGAAAATCAACGGTATGCTTTCTTCCCTTCTTTATCCGCTGGCTGGAGGGCTTCAGATGAATCCTTCTTCACCCTTCCGGATAATGTGATTTCCAACCTGAAATTCAGGGCATCCTATGGTTCCCTAGGCAACGGAAACATCAGTTCCTATGCCTTCCAGGAACTGTTTTCCATTTCCCAATCCGGTAGGATTCTCAATGGGGTCAGACCACAGTATACCGGACAGCCCGGAGTTCTTCCTGATGGCCTGACCTGGGAGACATCCACTACTGCCAATATTGGTATTGATTTGGGCATGCTGAGAAATAGGCTGACCGTCACAGGTGATGCTTATGTGAGAAATACCACGGATATGTTTACCGTGGGCAATTCCCTTCCTGCCGTCTTTGGCACCAGTGTTCCGAAAGGCAACTATGCCGATCTACGCACCAAGGGATGGGAATTCGTTATCGGTTGGAAAGATCAGCTTACTATGGGCTCCAAGCCTTTGAACTATGGGGTAAAATTCTTTATGGCGGATTACAGCTCCACCATTACCAAATATAACAATCCGGACAAGCGACTAACTGATTACTATGAAGGCATGAAGGTGGGTGAAATATGGGGATATGTGACTGAGGGGCTTTTCGAATCCATGGAAGACATCAATTCCCATGCAGACCAATCCTATATCCAATCTTCCACCAGCAGAACCACGCTCCCTGGGGACATTAAATTTCAAGACCTCAATGGTGACGGGGTAATCAACAAAGGGCTCAATACGGTAGACAATCCTGGTGACCAAACTATCATCGGGAACTCCACACCAAGGTATACTTATGGATTTAATGTGGACCTCAGCTGGAACAATTTCTTTTTCAGCTCCTTCTTCCAAGGCGTAGGCAAAAGAGATTGGTGGCCAGGGGGTGAGGCCGGACTTTTCTGGGGACAGTACAACCGACCTTACAACGATATTCCAAAATCAATGATCGGCAATATCTGGTCCGAGGACAATCCTGATGCCTATTTCCCAAGATATAGAGGATATAGCGCCATTGGCAGTAACCGTTCCCTTTCTTCCACCCAAACACGTTATCTGCAAAGTATCGCTTACCTAAGAATGAAAAACATTCAGGTGGGCTATAACCTTCCTACACATGTTGCTTCGAAGTTTAAAATGGCTGGCGCAAGGGTTTACCTTTCCGGTGAGAACCTATTGACCTGGTCACCACTGTACAAGGTCACCAAAAACATGGATGTGGAAAGCACCGGACCATCAGATCTGGTCTTGACTTCCGGTACTTCCGGAAACGGAAACAACTACCCTATCCTTAAAAGTGTGACCTTGGGACTTTCTATTACCTTCTAAAAGAACTGTCAGACATGAAAAATATAAAAAACATTCTCGGCTCTCTTGCTTTCCTTTCTGTGATGGCCTCCGGCTGTGCAGAACTGGATCAATTTCCTGAATCTACCACTTCCCAAAGTGCAGTTTTCAACAGCACCAACGGACTGGAACTCTACACCAACTCCTTTTACAATGCCCTGCCAACTGCCCGTGAAATCCATTCGGGCGATGCGATGGCAGATTATTCTGCCCGGACACAGGTGCCGGACTTCCTGAGACCAGGAAACTTCACCCCGACCCAAAGCAGCGGATGGAGCTGGTCTGAGCTGCGTAACATCAACTATTTTCTGGAAAACAATAACAGCCCGGAAATCAGTCCTGAAGTCCGTCACCACTATACTGCGCTTGCCAGATTCTTCAGGGCCTATTTTTACTTTGAAAAAGTAAAACGCTTTGGGGATGTTCCTTGGATCAACAAAACCATGGACGTCAATGACCCTGATTTGTTCAATGGTAGAGATTCCCGTTCACTCGTGATGGACTCCGTACTGGCAGACCTGGACTATGCCATTGACCATATCCAAGCGAGCGATGACGATAGCCGCAGTCTGATCACCAAAAATGTGGTATTGGGATTTAAATCCAGGATCTGTCTTTTCGAGGGGACATTCAGAAAATACCACACGGATTACGACCTGACCAACACCGTGGACAAGTGGCTGACCGAAGCCTATCAGGCCGCAGAAGAAGTCATTCAGAGCCAGGACTTTTCAGTTTACGAAGGAGCAGGAGAAGATTTCTCTTACCGGTCTCTTTTTATCAATGAAAAACCTATCGGCCAAGAAGTCATGCTGGCCGTGGTGATCGATCCGGCCTTAAGTGTCTTCCATGATGCCAATTGGTGGTGGACCAGCTCCACTTACGGTTCCAGGGTCAGCTTGACCCGTGATTTTGTCAGAACCTACTTAACCCTGGAGGGAACCCCATTCACAGATCTGGCGGATCATGAGACCATGACCTTTATGGAAGAAGTCAAAAACAGGGATAAAAGGCTCCAGCAAACCATTAGACTGGGCCACTACACCCGTACCAATGCAGGTGCTGTCATTCCAGCTCCGCCTGTCTTCTCCTATACCTATACCGGCTATCAGCCCATCAAATGGACCTTGGACGACATGTACTATGATGGTGGCAGCCGAAACATCAATAGCGTAAGTGTCATGAGGTACGCCGAAATCCTGCTCAACTATGCCGAGGCAAAAGCGGAACTTGGACTACTTACTGCCAGTGACTGGAACATGACCATCGGCAAACTAAGACAAAGAGCGGGCATCACCGCCAACTTGGAAATGCCTACAACAGCGGACCCTTACATGCAACAAACCTATTTCCCAGAAATTTCCGATCCGGCCTTGTTGGAAATAAGAAGAGAAAGGGGCATAGAGCTGGTATTTGAAGGGTTCAGGTTTTACGACATCGTGCGATGGAAAAAAGGGGATCTGATGGAAATGCCTTGGAACGGATTTTACGTACCAGCCCTCAACACCCCTCTTGACCTCAATGAAGACGGTATTATGGACGTTGCATTCTATACCACCATGCCCTCAAACCCAGTGGAAGGTGTTACTTATATCAATGTGAGCGAAAACATCAATTCAGGGACCAATCCACAGCAACTGGGGCAAGAAGACAAAGGAGAAATTCGTTGGCTCGAGCATCAGTCACGAGAATGGGAAGAAAAAAACTACCTTTACCCAATTCCTGAAAATGATTTCCTGATGAACCCAGAGTTGGGTCAAAATCCAGGTTGGTGATTTTCCACTTTCTGTTCAGACATTGGAAATATCCCATCATTTGAAGGATAAATGATTAATTCCATGGAATCATACTAAAATAATAGTATAACCATAAAAAGAGGTAGGGAGCCTTAAGAGACCTTAATGGCTCCTTACCACCTTAATACCTTCTCTATTGGATTCAGTTGTTCTAATAACTACCTTGGAATGCAGATTTAATAATCGTCATCTAATTTTAAGAGATGGCTTTTCTAAAAACACCTAATTGAATTGCCCTCCTTCATACCTGTAGACTTGCTATCTTCATTTTTCCCGAAAACACTAGAATACCTGAAGAAAAATCTGCGCATATCAGCGAAATCTGCGGGAAACTATTTATGAATTGGCAATCTACTGGTATAATTGCGTATAATCACAAAACCTAAACTAAACGTAAAACCTTATATGAAATCATTAAAAAGCTACCTGCTTTCCGCTTTGCTCTTCTTGGGAGCCTTATTGACCACCTTTAAAGTAGCTGCACAGTCAGAAACCCTTACCATTGCTTCTTTTAACATCCGCTATGATAATCCCAATGATGCCCCTGACAACTGGGACAACAGAAAGGATGTGGCGGTCAATTTGATCAAATTCCATGGTTTTGATGTCTTCGGCATCCAGGAAGGCCTGAAGCACCAGATACAGTACCTGGACGAACATTTGCCTGATTTTGGCTTTGTCGGAGCTGGCAGAGATGACGGCAAGGAAAAAGGCGAATACGCTGCATTGTTTTACAATAAGAAAAAGTTCAAGGTAGTGGAAGAGGCGACCTTTTGGTTGTCTACTGACACCAGTCAACCCAATAAAGGTTGGGATGCCGCGCTTCCGCGCATCTGTACCTGGGCCAAGCTGCAAGATAAAAACAGCGGCCAGGAGTTTTATGTGTTCAACACCCACTTTGACCATGTGGGCACAGAAGCTCGTCAGGAAAGTGCCAAACTGATCCTTAGTAAAATCAAAGAAGCGGACAAAGCCGGCATACCGGTCATGCTCACTGGAGACTTCAATGTGGACCAGGACAACCCTGCCTATACATTGCTAAAGGATTCAAAAGAGTTAAAGGACTGCTATTTGGCAGCTGATATACAATATGCCAATAATGGTACTTTTAACAGCTTTGACAATACCAAAAGCACTGACAAGAGGATTGACCATATCTTTGTCAGCGAAACACTGAAGGTGAAAAAATACGGTATCCTAACGGACACCTATCATAACCGCTATCCCTCCGATCATTTCCCGGTGATGGCCGTGATCGAGTGGAAACGGAAATAGTATTTAGTAGCTAGTATTGAGTCTTGAGTATTGAGTGTATAGTCCTTCTCAATACTCAAGACTCCCTACTCAATACTTGATACTAAGTACTCCAACTACCTTTCCCAAAAGAATGGAGGCTGGATCCCTAAAGACCTTAAATACACATAGCCCTGGCCCCGATGATGAATTTCATTGTCCACAAAATACAAAAGGGTATCATAATTGGTATTTTCATATTGACCAAAGGCCACCTCTACTTTTTGGAACCTCTCTGAGGTAATTTCCGGCCAGGTCTCATCAATGGTTTTGGTCACCTGATCCCATAAGTCCAACAGTCCTGCTTTGGTAGTAGGCATGGATTTGGTATGGTCAAACTCCTCTACCTTCTCCCAATTACCATTGGCCAAGCTTTTTACCCCAGGTGCTGCAATATCGATCATCTCCATCGCCAGCTCTGCAAAGGGACGCATCCCTCCTATACTGTAATTGAACAACTTATCCTCCGGAAACGCTTCGATCACCCTTCGGGTAAGGTTCCTATGCCCTTGCCAGTGGGCCAGCATGGCATCAGTGGAAATGAATAATTCCTGCTCTTTTTTTACAGATTGAGATTTCATAATGTCTTTTTTAATAGGTTTAGAATCAATGTTTGTACAAAGAAAACACCCCTTAGTGACAGCCCTATGTCAGGAGCGAGAAGGAATTTAACTATTAAAAATTAAAAGGTGGTACTATTGAATTCCCTTCACCATAGATAAAATACTGTCCAACCTCTATCTAATCTCTAGCGTCTAAAGTCTAATAGCTCTGAGCTAATTTCACAGAAGTCATTGTCAATGAACCACCCACTGCCTTATCGTTAAAGAAACTGGCCTCATCCTTTTCTCCTTTTAACCCCAAAGTATACAACAATGGAATATAATGATCTGGAGTAGGAATGGCCAGCTGAGCTGCTTTTCCCAGTTTTTGATAATCCATCAGGGCCTTGTGATCACCATCTTGGATTAGCTGCTTGAATGTATTGTTCATTTCCACGGCCCAATCGTAACCATACTCGGGCTCATTCAATTTATCCCAGGCCACCATGCGCAGGTTGTGCACCATATTGCCACTCCCGATGATCAACACCCCTTTTTTCCTTAGATGATACAGTTCCTTGGCCAATTCGTAGTGATACTTGGGGGACTGATAGTAATCGATGCTCAACTGTAAAACCGGGATATTCGCTTCGGGGTACATGTGCCTCACTACGGTCCAAGTCCCATGATCCAAACCCCATTCATGATCCAGTTCCACATGGGTGGACTGTATATTTTTTGCGGTAAAGCCAGCTAATTCCGGATCTCCAGGTGCCGGATATTCCACTTCAAAAAGTTCCTTGGGAAACCCACCAAAATCATGGATGGTATTGGGGAAATCCATGGCCGTGATCCTTGTCCCCCTGCTCAGCCAATGGGCAGAAACCACCAATACCGCTTGGGGAGTAGGGATTTCCTTTCCCAATTTCTTCCAGTAATTCGAAAAATCGTTGTCTTCTATCCCGTTCATGGGTGATCCATGTCCGATAAAGAGTGCAGGCATCAACTGCCCTGTATCTCCAAGTCCGTCTGTAAAACGTCTAAATGCTGCTAAGTTTTCCATTTGCCTGCTGTTTTAATGGCCCTGTCATTCCTACTCCCTAAAGGCTAAGAGGACCTTTTTATCCATCTACAGTAATAAACAAATTACCCTCAATATAATTCATGTATATACATTGTTTTTTGCTCCATTTAAAATACTATGGCTCAATCTAAGGCAAATGCACTCCGAAGGTGTGCAATATGAATACCCCTGGGTATGCCTTCAAAAAAGGCGCAACCCAGGGAAAAGGACCCATGAGAGAATCTAAGCATTAGCCGCCTAAACAGTCAATGGGGAAGGCAACATTCCGCTATTGCCTTTGGCCAACTTGAAACACCCTCCCAAAAACTGATGGTAATCCATCAAACAAAGATATTCGGAACTGTTCAGCACCTTTTGCCTCTTCAAAACAAACAAAATCATTTTTTCATCTCCATTATTCCTTTTCTTGGCATTGTGTTTTAATTTAAGTCTTTACATATAATAATGATCCGATGGACCTCAAAGCACATTACGAAGCACTTTTTCAATCTTCCCTCGATAAAGTCACTAACGATGCTTATGAAATAGACGCACAAATTCATAACCCAAACGATTCCAGACGTGGCCTCACCCTGCTGGCCAGGCCTGATCAAGAAACCCAAAACCGGATGCTTTCCTTCTTGGACCGATTGAAGATCGTGGAACCAGCGCAATATTATTATCCCATCAACGATCTCCATATCACTGTTATGTCCTTAATTTCCTGCTACCCCGGTTTTGACCTGGAGCAGATCAATACCTCCAGCTATGTGGATACCGTCAATAAGAGCCTAAAAGGAATTACTGCCTTTCAAATCAGTTTTAACGGTGTCACCTTAAGTCCAGCAGGTGTTCTCTTCAAAGGCTTCCCAGAAGACCAAAGCCTACATCAACTAAGAAATCAACTACGCGAGGAATTCAAAAAAACAGACTTACAGCAAAGTCTGGACAAACGGTACAAGCTAGAAACGGCACATACAACTGCCATGCGTTTTGCTGCTCCTCTGCAGCAAAAGGAACAATTTATCCATATCATCAACAAGCATTTAAACACCCCTTTTGGTAAAATTACCATCCAGCATCTTGAACTGGTATACAATGACTGGTACCAGCGCACAGACATCGTAAAATCACTTCATCAGTTTACTTTACCCGAAATCGAGTAAGTTCTCCCCTACCTTAGCATACTACTTCCAAAAGCTACCCTGTTTAACAAAGGTGATCTGTCCATTTAAACAACTTTCTATGGCCTGAAAATCTGCACAGCTCAATTTAAGACAGACATAGTAGATTTAATCCAACAGCTGGTAATGCCCGCATAATTCCTTATATTAAAGACTGATTTTCATTTCCAGGTTAACCTATTTTCTTTTTTAAGATTTCATTTTTAGCACCATATGATTCAAAACACCAACAATAACCTTCAAAATATGAAAGACACCTTTGACATCATCATTGTCGGTGGCGGAGCCATGGGTTTGGCCACCGCTGCCCAATTGGCCAAGACCGATAAACGTGTTCTAGTCCTTGAACAATACGGTTTTTTCAACCAAAAAGGAAGTTCTGCCGGAATGTCCAGGCAGTTCCGGCTCCAATATGCCCAAAAGTATATGGCCCAGTTGGCTTTGGATGCCATCCCTTACTGGGAAGAGCTGCAAACCCAAACCAAAGAACTCCTGATCGACAAAGTCGGCTCTTTGTGGTTTGGCGATCCGGCCATCAGCTCTCAGGAAGGGGGAATTCAGGCAGCTATGGAGGTGATGAAAGAACTGAACATCCCTTTTGATCCCTTGACGGCCAAAGAAATTGAGAAAAAGTTTCCCTTCAAGGATCTCCCGGAGGATTATAATGGATTTTTCCAGAAAGACGGTGGTATAATAAATCTTTCCGCCACGCTCCAAGCCCTTTTTGACATTGCCAATAAAACCCCGAACATTGAGCTGAGGGAATTCTCCCCGGTAACGGATATTGACTCCCGGAAAAAGGGAAAAATAAAAGTCAGCACAGAAAAAGAAACATTCACCACCAAAAAACTGATCCTTACGCCGGGGGCCTATATCAATGATGTCTTACAACATTTTGGTCTATCCGTAAATGTAGACATCTGGGAAATGTCCTCTGCCTATTATAAAAATAACGGAAATGTGAAATTGCCTACCTGGTTTGTCTTCCAAGAGCCACAAGACACCAGTTTATTCTATGGATTTCCTGAAGTAAGCTGGTCGCACCCTGGCTATGTGAGAGTAGCACCTGATATCCCTGACCGAATCATCAGGGATCCAGCTGGCCGAAGCGGCATTCCAAGCATCAAAAGCCTCGGATTGAATTCTGAATGGGTCCTCAATCATATGGAAGGCTTAACTTCCACCCCTGAATTCACTTCCACATGCCTGATTACCTTAAACAACAACAATAAGGAGCTGATGCTGGATTTCCTTCCCCAATGGGTCCATAATCACGAGGACATTATCGTGTATACCGGAGGATGGGCGGCGAAATTTATTCCGCTGTTAGGGAAAATCTTGTCTGATCTGGCACTGGAAGGCAAAACCCAATACGATATCAGCCATTTTGGGATTGAATGGCCCGTGGTTAGGGGAGAAATCAGCAACAGGTTCAATACAGGTATCACTGAAAACCTTAAGTTGGACGTGGCCATTGTCGGCGGGGGAGCTTCTGGGCTTTACTCGGCCTATCGCCTGAAAAACGGCACCGACCAAAAAGGCCAACAACTGAACCTTGATACCGCCATTTTTGAAATGAGCGATAGGATCGGTGGACGCCTGGAATCCATCAAACTGCCAGGGATGAGTGTAGTTGGAGAAATTGGCGGCATGCGCTATATGACCTCTCAGGAAATCGTCACGGCATTGATTGAAAAGGTATTTGCCACAAGATACGCCCTCAAGCCTATCCCTTTCCCGATGGGTGACCCCGACCACCATTTATATTACCTCCGAAAGCAACGTTTTTTTGCCAACAGGTTTGGTCAGGCCAAAATCACCAGGGAAAAATTTCAGACTCGCTATGATGTAGGGGATAAATTTAAAGGCAAAAGTTCAGATGAAATTTTCACACAGATCATCAGTAAAGTCCTTAAAAAAGACGGCTATTCCCTTAAAAAAATCCAGAAGAGCAAATCCCCTAGAGAAGAATGGAACAAGGTCAAAAAAGAGCTCAAATACCGCTTTGATGGCCCTTACAAAGACCTATTCGTGTATGAGATGGGCTTTTGGAACCTATTGAAAGACCAATCTTCCCAGGAATGTTATGAGTTTCTTGCCCAGGCAGGAGGCTACTATTCGAATACCATCAACTGGAATGCAGCAGAGGCCTTCCCCTATATGGTAGGGGATTTTGCCAGCAATACCGTGGAATACAAAACCATTGACGGCGGTTACGATCAGGTGCTTACCTGTTTGGCCGATGATTATATGCAAAATGGGGGGCAAATATTCACCAAAAACCGCTTATCCTCCTTCGAAAAGAATCCGGATACCTCCAGCCCTTATCGGTACATCCTTACCTTCTACAATCTGGAGCATAAGAGCTATTGGACGGTGGAAGCAAAGGACATCATTTTAGGCATGCCCAGAAGATCGCTTGAGTTACTTGATCAGGGTAATTTCTTCTTTAACCGGGACAAACAGACCAAATTACAGCATAACCTGGCTTCCGTAATCATGGAACCCTCTTATAAAATCCTCTTGGGATTTGAAACACCTTGGTGGGAAAAGACCCTTGGAGCCAAAGCGGGTGAGTCCATCACCGACCTCCCCATGCGGCAATGTTACTACTTTGGGGTAGACCCTAAAAACTCCCACTCCCTTTTCCTGGCCAGTTATAATGACATGAGAACGGTGCAATTCTGGCAAGCATTGGAAGGTGGAGAACCCTATAAGACCAAAACCACCAAATTGGTCAAAGCAACCAATGTGCCTTACCCTGATTACCAACATGCCAGTAAAACCATGGTGCATGAAGTGATGCAGCAGGTAAAGGAGCTCCATGGCCCTTCTATTGTTATCCCTAAACCCTATACCTCTGCTTTTAAGGACTGGACGGCAGACCCTTACGGTGGCGGCTATCACGCCTGGAAAAACAGCTACAAGGTTTGGGAAATCATGCCATTTATCAGACAGCCCCATCAAGAAGAAAGGGTTTTCATTACCGGAGAAGCCTACTCTGACCAGCAAGGCTGGGTGGAAGGCGCTTTTTGTGTCGCCGAACACGTCATGCGCGAAAAGTATGGCCTGGCCTGCCCGGATTGGCTTGATGACACCTATTACCTGGGATGGTAATGTAGGCTAAAACATATAAAAATGCCCCTGGACCGCTGGTCCAGGGGCATTTTTTGTATAGTAGACACTATATGCATCGTTATTTCACTTACTATAAAATTTCATTTGTTTACAAAATAACACATTATGCCTGCGACTGGCGGCTCCTCCCTTCCCCCCTACTGGGGATAAGTGGCCTCCACTATTCCATTACCTATCAAAATTTTGTAAATTACTGATAACAAAGACAATATTTTGGAACAAAGGGTAAACCTTCCTTAACCATCTGACTGGGATTGCAAGCTTACCGAATTTTCTACCACACTCCCCAGTGATCTTGAGTCGGCGTTAAAAGGTTTAGTGAAATAAAAGAATGTAGATTCTTTACTGTCAAAGCGAAACCATTTTTACCATTGCACTTTTAACCTTAGTCACTATGTCAACTAAAGACCCAAGCAAAAACACACTTGCAATAAGTATCCTTGTATTTTCAGGTGCGGCACTGACATTTCTGGCCTCCATAGCCATCTATGTCAATTCAGAAAATGCGGTCACTATTCTCAACATCGCCTTACCCGTATTTTCTGCTTGGGTAGGTACCATCATCGCCTTTTATTTTGGTCGGGACAATTTTGAATCTGCCAATAAACAGGTACAGGATATGGTTCAGTTGGTCAAAAGTACTGCGGGAGTCAAAACCTTGGTAACACAAGCCATGCGTACGATCGATAAAACCGAAGCCTTGGTCATACCTGCTGGCAAAACGGAAAAAGACATCTCTGTCCAAGAGATTTTGGCCCTATATTCCGACAAGGTGTCGAGACTCCCCATCCTGCTTCCCTCTGGCACCGTCAAATACATGATCCATGAGAGCTTTGTGCTCCGCTACAAAAACCAAGGCGGTCAGGACAGCGACACACTTGAACAGCTAGTAACCAAGGAGAAAGACACTTTTCAGCTCAATAAGGGCTTTGTTCTCGTCGGTGAGAAAACCACTTTGGATGCCGCTAAAAGGCTTATGGAGCAACATCCTCCCTGTCAGGACATCTTTATCACCAAAAACGGTACACCTGATGAGCCGGCCATTGGCTGGATATCGAACGTGCGGCTTACCAGGCACCTTGAAGCTTTATAGTTTTACCCAAATCCAAAAAACCCATCATTCATAAATTCCGGAAATCATGTCTAGCAACCTCAAAGAACTATCCGTATTTATAGCCTCCCCAGGGGACCTGGCAGCTGAGAGAAACCAGTTTAGACTCACCATTGATTCCATCAATGCAAGTGCTATTATTCGGGACAATTATAAAATTATTTTCAGGGCCATTGGCTGGGAAAACCTGCCGTCGGTAACCGGAAGGCGCTCCCAATCTGTCATCAATACAGAAATCGACAAATGCGATGTCTTTGTCCTTGCGCTGCACCGAAGGTGGGGCCAGGAAACCGGAGATTCCAAGTATTCCTCCTACACCGAAGAGGAGTTTTACCGGGCTTTTGACCGGTTTAAGAAAACCAACAGCCCTGAAATCATGGTCTTTTTCAAACATATAGAGGAGGGCCAAGTAGCCGATCCTGGGCCCCAGCTCAAAAAAGTACTCGACTTCAAAAAGAAATTAAGAAGCAATCACAATGTACTTGCAAGGAGATTCCAAACAGAGGTGGACTTTGGAGATGAAATCAGAAGGCACCTTTCTGAATTTGCCAGTGGAAAGTACAAAGCCATCGATGAATTGCTCCAGCCCGTGGAACTATCGGACCGTGCCATGAAAGGATTGTACCAATCTGAAATGGAACTGGATGCCCAGTTGCAAAAGACCAAAAACCATAAAAAAGCACAAAAAGGGAAAAAGCAGCAACTCGCCCCGGACCTCTCAATGGTAAAGGCAGAGCAGGAAGGATTGGCCCTGGCGCGTGCGGCCACTGTGGCTGCCGAATCGGGCAATACCCAAGATGCCATTATTCTTTTTGCCAAAGCCACCCAGGACACCAACAACCTGTCCATCCTTTCCCTGGCCATAGAGTTTTATACCCAAATCGGTGATATGCGAAGCGCCAATAACCTTATCCGCCGGGAAAGCGCCCTCACCAATGACCGAAGCGTGGCGGCCAAAAGGTATTTTTCTTTGCTGCCGGAAGGTTTTATTTCCCAGCTTCAAAATCAAGTACTGCATGAAAACCTAAAAACTGCCCCACCGGATATTGCTGATATGATCATGAGCATTCATGAAGAGATGGAAAGTAAAAATATCTGGGAAAAATTCATCCTTCATTTGATTGTCAAGCACTATTCCACCGCTGAAATCATGGCCATGGCCGAGTACCTTAGCACAGCTGAAGGCCAGTCATCCATCCAGAAAAATCCTGCCATGATGCTCGAGGCCATGCATTTTGGAGCTTATGCGTACGAAAGGGTTTACGCAGAAAAGGTAGGCTTGGAATTTGATGAGACGATTGAAGATTTTGACCATCTCTTACTGGGGGAAAATGTTTGAAGGCATTAAGGTTCCAAGTGAATCCACGAATTCCCTTACCTCAAAGTTGGGCACCTAGGAAGTTTATTCTTAGTTGGAGGGTTTAACTGTTCAGGTAGCCGCCCTGCTATGCGGGATAAGGCTGCTTGTTTATCTGCTTAACTGAATAATCACGTTTAGAAAACAGAAGTATACCCCCAAAAACAACGGAGGTTATCAGTTTACCGGTATTCATTCTCGGATAATTATTAATGATAAAAACAATTCCTCCAATGGAAATAATCAAGAAGAGCACTATCTTATATAATGTTAATTTATAATTGATCATAACACTTTGCCTTTGTTAATGTTGGTACCATTTCATGTATTCACCGAGCTCTTAATGCAATGGTCCAGTCCACTAAAGGAATTCGAGAATCATCAGTATCTTCAGACTCCTCTATAAAATCACGCTAGTTTATTACATTTAATTGAAGAGTACATTTTCCCCTTCAACAATTGTTAACAGCCTTAATATTTATCAATTAATCTTAATGTGTTCCAAATCAGAAAAAATGATAATCCGAAAACCCCCAC